>DASWGX010000407.1:0-8686 GCA_036393455.1 Polyangiaceae bacterium | reverse complement strand
CGTGTGTCGATCAGGTCGGCCTCCGCCAAGCCGTGGTAGCAGCCGTGCTTCTCCGTGGGTTTGCCGTAATCTTGGAAGCAGCGCGTGTCTGGCGTCGCCAGTCCGACGTCCACGACGCCGCCCATCAACTGCCCGTAGCGGACGCCGAAGTTGCCCGGATAAAAGTCGATCCGATCCAAGAGCTCCGTGGGCACGACGCTCGACAGCCCGCCGAAGTGGTAGATGATCGGGACGTTGCTCGAGTCGATGAAGGCTTGAGTATCTTCCGGAGCGGAGCCGCGCACGATGAGCAGGCCGGCCAGGCCCGGCGGGCGCGCCACGCCGGGTTGACTCTGAATCGAGCGGAGCGCGTCGCCGCCGGTGCCCGGAATGCGCTCGATCTCGCGGCGCTCGACGCTGCGCTTCGTCAGATCGCGCGGCGGTCGTTCGCCCGAGACGACTATTTCGATGCCTTCGAGGGCCGGTACGAGCTGTCCGTTCGCCGTCGCAGTTCGTCCCGAGACGACCGTCGTGCTTCGCCCGAAAGGCTCGAAGCCCGGCGCTTCGAAGCTCAGCCGATAGCTACCCGGTGGAAGATCACGGAACGCGTAACCGCCCGAAGCGTCCGTCGTGGTCGTCGTTTCGGCGCCGCCGGGCGAGACGGCGATGACGCGAGCTCCGACCAAGGGCCCGGCACCGCCGCGAATCTCGACCTTGCCTTCGATGCCTCCGAGCTCGGCGGCCGGCGCGGTTGGAGCGGGACTCTCGACGGGCTCCGGAAGACGAAAGGAATACGTGTACGGAATCTTGGCCGAGACGGCGACGCCGCCGCGAGTCGCGGGCCGAAACACGAAGTCACGCGCCGCGGCCGCGGCCGCTGCGTCGAAACCGTGACCGGCGGGCTCGCTGACTTCGACGTCGGTGACGCGGCCGTCGCTGCCGACGGTCAGGATGAGTCCGACTTCGCCCTGGAGGCGCCGCTCGAGCGCGGCCACGGGGTACTTCGCTGCTTCGAAGTGCTCGAGCTCCGGAAGCGTCACGTCTTCGTCCCGTGCGGCCTCGGGCGGAGCCGGTTCGCCCGGCGCTGCGGTACCGGGCACGGGCTGTGCGCCGCTATCCAGCGCGACGAGCGCGAGCGCGAATGCGACGGCGAGGCGCAACAAGGAAGTCAATTTCGAGCACCCGTCTCCGGCGCAACCATCGCTAGCTCGGGCGCTCCGGCGTGACAAGACCAAGCGGCGCCCGGCCCGAGAGCAGGAGCCGGAGCCCTTCTTGCTTGCTCGCCGACTCCGCCGCAGCTACTCGGCGAGCGTGCTGGTCGCGTCGTGGAACGTCAACTCGATCCGTGCGCGGCAGGATCTGGTGGAAAACTGGCTGCGTGACCAGCGGCCGGACGTCGTGTGTCTCCAGGAGACGAAGGTCGTCGACGACGATTTTCCGAGCGAGATGTTTCAGCGGCTAGGCTACGCGCTCGCCGTCGCCGGCCAGCGCAGCTACAACGGAGTCGCGATCGCCTCTCGCTCTGGCCTCGAGGACGTCGAAATAGGCCTTTGGGACGAACGACCCGGCGCCGATCGGCGTTTGATCGCCGCGACCGTGAACGGCGTCCGGGTGTTTTCGACCTACGTCCCGAACGGCAAGTCCGTGGCTTCGCCGGACTTCGCCGTCAAGCTCGACTTCCTCGAGCGTCTTCGCGAGACCTTGGCGCGAAAGGCCGCGGGCGTTCCGGTGATCCTGTGTGGAGACTTCAACGTGGCGCTCGAGCCCGAGGACGTCTACGACCCGATAAAGTTCGAAGGGCAGCTGCACTTCCACCCCGATGAGCGCGTGCGTCTCGAGCGGCTCTTGGAGCTCGGCTTGGTCGACGCGTTCCGCATCCACGAGAAGGGCGGAGGCTACTACAGCTGGTGGGACTACCGCGGCGCGTCGCTGCGAAAAAACGAAGGTCTGCGCATCGACTACGTGTTTCTTTCACGCGACCTCGCGGAGCGTTGCGTCTCGGTTCGCATTGACGCGGCGGCGCGCCGGCTGCCGAGGCCGTCCGATCACGCGCCCGTGATCGTACAGCTCTCGGGACCGTCCGCCGAGGCGCTTCAGGCCACCGACTGAGACACCGCGTCCGCGAGCTGCTCGGCGACGCGCAGGCTCAGGCGGCCTCGGGCGAGCCAGGCGTCGAGCTCCGGCCGCGCCGCGAAGGCGCGCTCCACGCGCGCAAGCGCCGGGATGTAGACGCACTCGCGCGCGAGCCCTCCGCCGCGATGGACGCGCGAAGCCACGGCGAGCGCTCGCTCGAGGCTCGCGCCGCCAACGCGCAAGAGGCGCACGGTGTCGGCCCACTCGGCGCCGCGACGGACGCCGAGCGCCGCGAGGTGACGTTGTCCGAGCTCGCGGCGTCGCGACGCGCCCAGGTAGCCGTGGGTCCGCTCGAGCCACAGCGCGCGTCCCTCCTCGTCATCGGACGCGCCGCTCACGCCGCAAGACAGCAGCCAATCGCCCTTCAGCGCGGCTCCGTAGCGAGGGAGCGCGTGCCCCTCGATTTCGTGGAGCACGATGCGCTCGGCAGTGCTGCGGCGATGCCGGAGCCCGGCGCGAACGTAGACGACGCCTTCCCCCGTCGCCGCGGCGCTGCTCATGTCGTCGCGAACGACGATGCGGAACGGTAGGCGCCGCCGTCCGACGTCCTTCTGCATCAGCGTGATCAGGCTGTTCGGGCAGGTCGCGTCGTGGCTGAGCCAGAGCGTTTGTTCGTCCTCGTCGTCCCCTTCGGCCGGGCGTGCTCGGGCCCAGGTTTGCGCCAGCGCCTCTTCGGCTTCGGAGCCCGCGGCGAAGCGCTGCGTCGCCAGGTCAACGACCTCGGGTGTGCCGACGGCTCCCGCGATGCGCGCCTCGAGCAAGAGCTCCCGAGCTCGGTCCGCGAGCCAGCCTTGCTGCTGGCCGGTGCCGTCCAGTGTTTCGGCGAGTGTCGAAAGGGACGCGCAGAGCGGCGCGAAGTCCACCGTCCTTCGGTAGACGAATACGGGGTGCGTTTCGTCGCCGGCGCTCCATGCCGCGCCGAGGCGCTGGAGCTCCGCGGCCCAGTTCAATGGCTGGCAGCGCTCCAAAAGAGCGATGGTTCGCTCGGCGCGCAAGAGGTGCCGGCATACGCCTTCGAGCGCGACCAGCTCCCTTCCGCGGACCTTCGCCCGCGCCTCGGACGTGCGGCGCGCCGCTCCGCGCTCGGCGCTCTCGCGCTTCATAGGCGGTTGGCGGCGATGTTCGAGAGCTCGCTGCGCTCGCCCTTGGACAATAGAATGTGCCCCACGAGCCGCTCGCCGCGCAGGCGATCGGCGGCGACGCTGAGCCCGTTCGTGGCGGCGTCGACGTAGGGGTTGTCGATTTGATAGGGGTCGCCCGTGAGCACTATTTTCGTGCCTTCGCCGCAGCGAGTGACGACGGTTTTCACCTCGTGGGGCGTGAGATTCTGGGCTTCGTCCACGATGACGAACTGCTGCGGCAGACTGCGCCCGCGGATGTACGTCAGCGGCTCCACCTGCAGCTGGCCGCTGTGAAACAGGTCTTCGAAGCCGCGCGCGCCCCGGCGCTTTCCGCCCGAGAACAGCAAGAACTCCAGATTGTCGTAGACCGGTTGCATCCACGGGTTGAGCTTCTCCTCGACGTCGCCGGGCAGATAGCCGAGGTCGCGGCCCAGCGGCATCACGGGTCGTGAAACCAAGAGGCGCGAGTAGGTGCCGTCTTCCGTGACGCGCTTGAGGCCGGCCGCCAGTGCCAACAGCGTCTTCCCGGTGCCGGCCTTGCCCATCAGCGTGACGAGGCGGACCGAGTCGTCCAAGAGCAGATCCAGCGCGAAACTCTGTTCCTTGTTGCGCGGACGGATGCCCATCACGCCTTCGCGCGGCACCCGGAGCGCCTGCACCAGGTGGCCTTCTTCGCGATAGCGGCCGAGCCCGGTCTTGGGCCGCGCGCTTTCGTCGCGAAGGAGCACGCAGAGATTCGAATGCAGCCGCTCGGCCTCGGGCGCTGCAATGCCCCCGGTCTCGAAGAACGCGTCGATGGCGTCGGTCGAGACGGCGAGCTCGACCACGCCGGTCTCGAGGTGCTCCACGTCCACCGCTTGGTTTTCGTACGTCTCCGTCGTCAAGCCGAGCGCGTCCGCGCGAATCCTGAGGTTGACGTCCATCGTGACGAAGATCGTCGGCCGCTCCGGGGAATGATCGCGAAGCTCGATCGCCGTCTGCAAGATGGCGTGATCGCCCGAGCGCGGATTCAGCGCGATGGCGAGCTCGGGGCGCCGTTCGGGGACGTGAACCCGCAGCGTGCCGCCTTCGCCGATCTTGACGCCGTGCGACAGCGAACCGTCGCGCTCCCGCAGTTGATCGAGCAGCCGCGACGCCGCCCGCGCGTTGCGCCCGCGCTCGTTCGAGTCGCGCTTGAACTGGTCGATCTCTTCGATGACGTAGATGGGAATGATGAGGTCGTTGTCCTCGAATTTGAAGATCGCGCTGGGGTCGTGAAGCAAGACGTTCGTATCGAGGACGTAGTTTTTTCGCATGTGGTTCGTCTGGCTCGGTTCGGGCGGGGCCTTTCGTCCGGCTCGCCTTCGCGGGCGATGTGCTCGATTAATCTAGCCGGCGCGCATCCGGATGGAAAGCTACTATTGCCGGAGCGGGCTTCACGCTCGATAATTCGGGCGTGCGAGATCTGGTGCTCGGAGCCGCGCTGCTTTCCACTGCGCTTTCCGTCGCTTTGAAGGCGCTGAACCACCGACATGTCAGGCGCCACGGACACGAAGTGCCTCCGGAATTCGCCGAGTCCATCGACGCCGGCACCCTGCGCCGGGCGGCCGCCTATGCCCTCGACTCCGGCCGCCTCGGGCTGCTCGCGACGGTCGTCGGTCGCGTGGCCACGATCGCGTTTCTCTTCTCCGGGCTGCTCGTGGGCTACGATGCTTGGGTCGCGGGGTCGTTCGACTCCTTCATTGCAAGGGGCGTCTTGTTCGTGCTCGGTCTGGTCTTCGCGGCCGGCTTCTTGGGGCTCCCGTTTTCTCTCTATTCGAGCTTCGGGGTGGAAGCGAGGCACGGCTTCAACCGCACCAGCGGACGGCTCTTTGCCGCGGATCTCGTGAAGAGCCTCGCAGTGGCGACGGTGCTGACGACGCTGTTCACGAGCGCGACGCTCGCGCTGGTCCAGGCCTTTCCGGAGCACTGGTGGTGGCTGGTGTTCGTGCTCTACCTCGGTGCGTCGTTGTTTCTGACCGTGCTTTCGCCTTACGTCATCGAGCCGCTCTTCTTCAAACTCGAGCCGCTCGACTCGAACGAGCTTTCGAGCGAGATTCGCGGTTTGTGCCGGAGCGCCGGCGTGCGGGTCGAGCGGGTGCTGAAGATGGACGCTTCACGTCGCAGTGCGCATTCGAACGCCTACTTCACCGGCATCGGGCCGGTGAAGCGCGTCGTCCTTTTCGACACGCTGCTAAAGCAGATGACGCGGCCCGAGCTGCTCGCCGTACTGGCTCACGAGCTCGGCCACTGGCGGGAAAAGCACGTACTCCAGCGCTTCGTTCTGAGTCAGGTGCAGGCCCTCGTGCTCTGCTACCTGGGCTTCCGCTTCATCGGGTGGGAGGGAGCGCCGGTGCTGGTCGGCGCCGAACAGCTGTCCTTTTTCGGGCGAGCCCTGGTTTTTCTCTTCGTGAGCTCGCTTGCGTTCGCCGTGCTTTCGCCGCTCGCCAGCTATTGGTCGCGCCGCCACGAGTGGGAAGCGGATGCTTTCGCGGTGGAGCTCACCCGGCGCCCGTCCGCGCTGGCGAGCGCTCTCACCAAACTCGCGCGAGAGAATCTGGCGAACCTGCACCCCCATCCGCTCTACGCGGCGCTCTACGCCTCCCATCCGCCGATGCCCGAGCGCGTGCGGCGCTTGCTCGAGCGGTCACGGGCCGAACCGGAAGGCGAATTTCGCGCGAGCGCCGTTGGGTGATCGCCGACGAGCAGACCGTCGTCGCCGTGCGTGCGGACCCGCTCCGACTCGGAATGCGGGGCCGGCCGAAGGCGGCACCGGTTCGCGGCGCTCCGAGGGAAGCGGAGACGGGGCGGCGCGGGACCGCGCGCTCAGGGAACCTTCGCTTCGAAACGGCCCAGGCGCTCGGCCGTGGGCGGATGCGACGACAAGTATTTCAGCGTGCCCTCGGGCTCGGCGCCGTACTCCGCTTGAAGCGCGCGCAGGATGTCGGCGAAGTGGTGCGGAGCGATGCCGTGACGCGAGAGGTAGTCGAGAGCGAAGTCGTCCGCTTCGGTCTCGTGCTCGCGAGAGTAGTGCGCTTCCGCGTACACCGCCGGCAGCGACGCAGACAGAGTCGTCAATTGGGTCGCGTCGCCGAGGTAGGCGGCGAAGAGCAGGGCTACCGTGGAGCTCTCGAGCGCCATGCGAAGACCGTGGCGGTGGCGGACGTGTCCCATCTCGTGGGCGAGGACCGCCAAGATCTGCTCGTCGCTCCGGGCGAGCTCGACGAGCTCGTCCGTGACGAGCACGGTACCGTCGGGCAGCGCGAAGGCGTTGGGCCCGATGCCGCGCCGGAAGTAGAGCTCGAGGGGAAGGCCGGGGTAGTCGCTCGCCATCGCGGCAAAAGCGGCGCGGAGCTCCGCCTGCCGCTGTTCGGAGATCTGAGTCGGCGACAGGAGTGTCCGGTCCAGGACCGACAGCGTGCCCTGTCCGAGATCGTACGCGAGCGCGTCGGGAATCGACTCGGCGACGTGGCGCGCGAGCAAGGGGATACCCCACTTGAGCCCACCGGCGACGACCAGCGCCAACAGGGCGGCGGCGGCGAGCACGCCCTTCCAGCTCGATTCGAGCCGGTGGAGCAGCGCGCTCGCGCGCCCCTTGCCCGCCCGTTGCTCGAGCGCGTCGACGGCGGTGTTGTCGGACGTTTCGCACTTGGCGCCTCCGGGCAACGCGAGCGAGCGCGCCGTGTTCCCCAGGCGCGGTGCAATGCGCACCTGGCGGAGCGGGAACGCCACGGGTACGCCGAGCCCCTCGAGACGCACGACGTCACCGTCCAGCACGACTTCGACCTCGGTCGCTCGCGAGCTCTGCCCGTCGTAGTAGCGCGCGGAGAAACGCATCATAGGCCGAGGTCGATGCCCAAGTCTCCGAGGTCCGTCGCGGCGTCGCCGACCGCCGTTTCGCCGTGGCGAATGGGGGCCTCGGCGTAGAGCGGCCCGGCGGCGTAGAGACGGGTGCAGCGCGCGCGATAGCGAGCCAGCCTGATTTTGGCCCAGGGGATCAAAAGACCGAGTGACGCCACGATGGCCGCCAGGTTCGTCGCGTAAAGGACGAGCAGCTCCTTGCCCGTCTGAAATGACGAGAGCTGGTGCGGGCCGATACCGATACCGCCGTAGAAAAGGTTCGCCAGCCGCGCGCGCAGGAACGCCGCGGGGATGAGAAGACCGGCGTAGGTCACCAGGAACACGACGGCGGTCGGCTCGGCGGTCTCGCCTCCGCGTATCAGCGCGACGAGCACGCCGAAGAGCAGAGCGTACAAAGGAAGCGAGAGCAGCAGCACGACCACGTAAGCGTGATAGTACTCGCCTGAACGCCGCCCGAAGGCGAAGCGCGTATCGCCCCAGTGGTGGTGCACCGCGACGAACTGCGTGAGACGCCACTGTGCGAACGGGTAGCCGATGCCGCAGGTGATGACATAGAAGAACGTCATCGCCAGGTAGAGCGCGAAGGCTTCTCCCGGCTTGCCGCGAAACGAGAAGCGCACGTTGCGGTAGGAGGAATTGTAGGCGTTGAAGGCGAGCGCCTTGACGGCGGCCCACGGCGTCACCAGCACGAGCGCGACCAGCAGCGCCGCGTAGAGCGCCAGCGAATAGACCTGCGCGGCGACGATGGCGCCGAGGACCGCGGCGACGAGCAGGCGCCCCTTGAGGATTCGAACCGGGTCGGCGACGTATTCGAAGCTCGTGCCGTCGACGAACGTGTGCCGGTAGAAGTACTGCTTGTTTCGGACCTTCGCCCACGCCGAGTAGACGCCCAGCGTGACGATGGTCAAAAGCAGATTGACGATCCAAATGCGGAAGTACTCGGAGGCGGTGCCGGTGAACTCGAACGCGAGCTCGCGCGGTTCCGGAGCGGGTGGTTCGGCCTCGACCGAGCGTTCGCCGAGCACGACGAGTGGCGGATATTGATTCATGAGGAGCCTCCCTGCCCGGATCATGTGCGACGCGAGAGTGCGCGGCCCCCACCGGGGAGCCGGATGATGGCTCCGCGCGGGGTGGATGTAAAGCCGCACGGCTAGCGAGGGCTTCGCCCTCAGACCAACGAGACGTGTGAGGATAGGCAAGGCCGATGGCCGGTGGCCGCACTGAGCGGCAGCGGCTCGGCGCCAGCTTCGCCCTCCGGTCGATCCGCTGAACCAGCACAGATGGTATGGTCTCTGCCCTTCCGCGGTCGGACGTCCGGCGATGAACACTCAGAAGCTCGCGCATGCGCTGATCGGGCAGACCCTGGGAAAAAAGTACACGGTTCGGCGTGTGATCGGTGAGGGAGGCATGGGGGCCGTCTATGAAGTCGAGCACGCTCTCACCAAGCGTGTGGGTGCGCTCAAGCTCTTGCACCGGAGCTACGCGGACGTCGCGGACGTCGTAGTTCGTTTCGTGCGCGAAGCTTCCGCCGCCGGCCGCATCGAAAACCCGCACATCGTCGAGACGTTCGACGC
>DASWGX010000406.1:0-7990 GCA_036393455.1 Polyangiaceae bacterium | reverse complement strand
GAAAGCGCCGTAGGCGGCGCGACGAGCCTTTGTTCTGCCCGTGCTATCTGGCTACCCTCGTCGCGTGATGCGCAGGCCGTGCTTCTTGACCAAGCGAGCGAGGGCATGCCGGCTCGAGAGGCCGGCTGCTCGCCAGCTTTTCTCGATCGATCCATTGTTTGCGTCGAGCACGCGCTGAAGCTCGTGAGGCGCGAGCTCGTCATGCGGCGGTTCGTCCTCCGGCATCTCCGAAGGACGATGCACCCGGGGCCATTCCAGCGCATCCCCGGGCTGCTCGGCCAGGGTCGCCCAGAGAACCTGCCGTAGCTCGCGGACGTTGCCCGGGAGGGGAGCCATCGCCAATGCGCTCAAGAGGCTCGTGCTGAGGCGCGGAATTCCGTTCGGCGTGAAGCTCCGCGAGGCTAGCTCGGCGTGTTCGGCCGTCATTTGTCGAAGCAAGTGCGCGGCCAAGAACGGCATGTCTTCGACGCGAGCCTTCAAGTCCGGCACCTCGATGCGAAAGTCGAAGCGGGCCAGCATGTCCGGCCTGAGATCGGACTCGGGACGATTGGTCGCGGCAATCAAGCGCAAGCTCGAACATCGCGCGGTGCTCTCGCCCAGGCGGTGGTATTCGCCGGCGTCGAGCACCCGGAGCAAGTGCGCCTGCGCGCCGTTCGGAAGATCCGCGAATTCGTCCAAGAACAAGGTGCCGCGATCCGCTTCTCCGACGAGGCCCGGGCGATCGACCATGCCGGGGTTCGGGTACCCCACGCGGTTGCCGAAGAGCTCCGCGTCCACGAGCTCCGGCGGCAGCGTTGCCGCATTGCGCGACACGAGGTTCCCTTTCCTTCCGGACAGCGCGTGCAGGCGCTGCGCGATGAGCTCCTTGCCCGTGCCGCTCGGTCCCAGGATCAGCACGTGGCCCGAGTGCGGAGCCGCGAAGGCGGCCCTGGCGCGCACGCGCCAAGCCGCGGGCGACTCGCCCACGAAGCCGTAGCGATCCGGTTCACCGAACGCATGATCGGGGTCGGGCTCGATCCCCTCCATGCGCTTCGCTCGCACGGTGCACAGCAGCGCCAGCTGGCGACCGATCTCGAGCACATCCCCCGGCTCGACGACGACGTCCTCGCAGAGCTCCCCATTTTTGCGCAGGGGAAGCCGGCCCTGGTTTTTCACGAGAAGCGAACCGAGCCCTCGCGGCGAGAGCTCGAGCTGCGCGCGCGAGAGCGAGGTGCTCTGAAATGGCGGCAGCAGCCGATCTCCATCGGGCCGCTGCAGCACGACCGCCACTCGAGCGCCCTCCGCGGCGTCGCCCGGCGCACCCCGACCCAGAACGCGCACGGTGCTCGAGGCGCCGTCGGCTACGGGCAACCACGCTCCGAGATGCCTGGTGTCGACGCTGCTCCACAGGACGACGAACCCGAGAACCGGCTCGCGGCCGTCCGTGGCTCCGGCTTGTTCGGAACCGGCGACCTCGGAGCTGGTGTCGAAATCTTGCCGGCTCTTGCCGTCGGTCTCGCTCATTTTCTCTCCATGAGCAACTCGTTGTGCCAGGGCTTGCGCAGGCCCGACTCGGGAGCGGGGCGTGGAGCCGCGCGCGCCCGTTGTGGCGTGGCGGCGGCGGAAGGCGCCCGAGCTCCGGCGGCGCGCGTGGCTTGCGCCGCACGTGAGCTCGCTTCACCGGGAGCAGCCTCGAGCGAATCGGCACCGCCGTCGTTTGCCCTCACTTTCAGCTCCTGCTTCTTCGCCCTCGAAACCACTTCGCCGCCTGCTACGCTCGACGCGCTGCGGGCACTCGGTGAGGTGCTCCGCGAGCGAGGCGCCGCAATCTCTCGAGAAGGCTCGTCTACGGATTCGCTGGAGGGCGAACCCCCGATCGAAGAAGCCTTCGTCGCGCGCCACCGGTCGAACGTAAAGACGCCGCCGCCCGCCACGAGCAGTCCGACAACCGCCAGCAGCAGCGTCCTCGGCGCCGTCCGCATGGTCGCCGGGGCCGTGGCAAACGACGCCTCGAGGCTGCTGCCCGGCTCGAGCAGAGACGCCGGCCCGTCTTCCTCCATCGTCAGGAAGGATTCTCCGTGCGAAGCGCAAAAGACCGATGGCGCGGGCAGAGTACGCGCGAGCTCCGCGAGGACGTCCCGCATCGCGAGAGCGTCCGGCCAACGCGCCTCGGGCGCGATTTGAAGCGCGCGATCCACCACGGCCGCTACGCCGGCGGGCACGTCCGGACACACCGAAGCGAGACCGGGCGCCGGAGTCGTGGCCGTGGCAATGATGGTTTCGCTCGCCGTCTCCTCTCGGTGAACCAGGCGACCCGAAAGCAGGCGGAACATCGTTGCGCCAACGCCCCAGATGTCCGTCGCCGTCGAAAGGTCCTGCCATTTGCCGCGCGCTTGCTCGGGAGCCATGTAGCCGGGCGTGCCGAGCGCCGCGCCCCCCTGTGTCAGCGTGGAGAAATCCGCCATCTCCCGCAAGCTCGCGATTCCGAAGTCGAGCAATTTGAGCGAACCTTCAGCGGCAAAAAACAGATTGCTGGGTTTGACGTCTCGGTGGACGACGCCGCTCGCGTGCGCCGCCGCGAGGACCTCGAGGGCCCGAACCCCGGCCCAGCACACGTCGCCGACCGGAAGCTTGCCACCCTGCTTTTGGCACAACGATTCGAGCGTCGCGCCACGCAGAAGCTCCATGACGAGGAAGGCGCCCTCGTCCGTTTGATCATCGTCGAAGACCGCGACCGCGCCAGCATGACCCACGCGGTTCGCCAGATACCCTTCACGCAGGAAGCGCCGGCGCAAACGCGCGTTCGCCGCGAGCTCGGGTTTGAGGACCTTTATCGCGACGCGGCGACCATTGCGATGCGTCGCCGCGTAGACAGCAGCCATCCCGCCCGCCCCAACCAACCGGTCGACGTGCCAGCGCCCGGAAAGTACCTTTCCGACGAGAGCGCTCGCGCCTTGGCCGGCGGGAGGCGACGAAGACCTCGTCATGGGCTCCTTGCGCAGCGAAACCCGACCGAAGCTGCCCGATCCTCGAGGTACATCGCTTCGGCCTGATCGCTGCCGGCGCTCGAGGCGCCCTGGGCGAAGCTTCCTCCGACGACGAAACTCCTGGAGGGGTCGGTGGGCATGTCGAGGCAATCGCTGCTGCAGAACACGTCCCAGAGGCTCTCCAAGTCGGCTGCCCACTCCCAAACGTTGCCCACCTGGTCCGCGTGCCCCCAGCGGCCCTCGCCCTCGGTCCTGCTCCCGACCGGTGACAGGTCGTCGGGCGAGTACACGGCGCGCACGTGCGTGAGCTCGCCGTCGCCCCACGGGTAGGGATACTCCTCGCTTCCACCGACGGCCGCATACAAGAGCTCGGCAACGCTCGGCAGAAATCCTCCGTCCCAAATGCAGAACGCGTAGGCCTGAAACCAGTTCACGCACCCGATAGGCAGCGTCTCGCTGTCGCCCGGCGCGGGCGTCCAGTTCCTGCCGCTACAGCTCAAATGGTCGACCGAGTCCCACGCGTCGCGTTCGCTCGGGAGATATGCGTTCCACACCGATTGCCAACCCGGATCGCGCGCGTCGGCCGACGCCGGCAGATGCGCGTGTTTTCCGGCTTCGGGCGACGGGAGATAGCCGTCGCCGACCGCCTCGACGAACGCGCGAAAGCGTCCGACCGTGACCTCGAACTGGTCCAAGTGAAAGTCGCTGACCGTCGTCAGGATGCCGGAGATGGGGCGGTTGAAGGTGCCGCCTTCGACGAGCAAGCTCGCGCAGCAATCCTGGTCGTTGTTCGCTCCGCACGCCTCGTTGGCTCCCTCGCTACCGACGGCGCAGCTCGGAACCGTCCCGCCCGTTTCGCCCCCTGTGCCGTCGACGGAGCCGCCGTCCGTGCCCGAACTTGCACCGGCGCTCGAGCTCGCGCCGGTGCCCGATGAACCGACGGCGCCGTTGCCAAGGCTCCCTCCCATTGCCGACGAGCCCGTGGCCACCTCCTTCGCGCTTCCGCCCGCCCCCGACGAACCCGTCGGGCTCGAGCCGTCCTCACCGCCGGTGCCAGCGCCCGCATCGGGACCCGGGTAGCCCTCGTGATCGCTCACTCCGAGCAATTGACCGCACCCGAACGGCAGCGCCAGCGCCAGGAGGAGCGACGCCGAATGCGACCGACGGAACCAGGCGCGCCGCCGCCTCAAAACGCCTGCTCCGCCGCGATTCGCAGCCCCGCCGGGAGCGGCGATAGGGTGACGGCGGTCTGTGCGCCGTTCGACGGCCGACCGTTCAGCCATAGATACGAGGCCACCCCGACCCCGAGCACACCGACGCCGATGCCGATATTCGCCGGCCACACCGAGTCGTGCGCGGTTCTGTCGGCTCTCAAACCTTCCTCGGTACAGAAGCGTCCGTCGCACTCGTCGTCCACCGTTTGCTGAGCCGACCACGCGCGCAGGCCGAAGTACGTGCCCACCCCAAGCCCGGCGAGGCCCACTCCGCCGGCGACGAAGACCCAAGGCGTGGGCGCGGAACTGCCATCGGCGCCCGCCGTCGTTGCCGGCGCCTCGCGACGAGTCGTCCAGCCCTGCGTTCTGCCCGCGCGCGGCGCTTCTGCGACGATGGCGGGTGTGCTCGGCTTATCCGCCGTTCGCCTGGTACCGAGCTTCGGAAGCTCGACGATGGTTTCCGCCGCACCGGAAACGATGGTCACTCGCGTCTCCCAGGCGGCGGCACCCGGCACCGTCGCGCGCAGCGCATGCTCGCCCGGATCGATCGGCAGCGGGCGTTGTAGTGCGGCAGCCTCCAGCTCTTCTCCGTCCAAGAAAACCCGCAGCCCCGGTTCGCCGCGCGTCGCCCGAACCGTCAAACGCGAAAGACGCGGCTCGAGCTGCCTCACCTTGTCGGCGGCGAAGGCTTCTCGCTCGTGCTCTCCGAGCCGTTCCGCGAGCTCCGCGGCTCGGCCAAACTCCCGCCACGCGCTGGCCGTCTTGCCCTCGAGCTCGTGGCACAGGGCGAGATTCAGAAGCGTGCCGAGCGCTTCGTCGAGCTCGAAGCTTTCTCCAAACTTCGCGCAAGCCTCCGCAACCCGCTCCGCGTCGAGCAGTGCGCGACCCTCCTCGAACAATCGGTCGGCATGGGAAGGCGCGTCGGGCGGTGCGCCGCTAACACCCGCAGGCGCCAACTCCACTGCACAAGAGGCAGTCAGAGCGAAGCGGATAAGGCGACGCGACGAGCCCACGACCCGGCATGCTAGCATCTCGACCCCGCCAGGGAAGCGCGCCGTCCACGCGGCCCACCGTTGATCGGCGATGGGGGTCGCGCGTGCGCGGGGCCGGGGGCGGAGGGTTAGGGTCACGGGCACGAGGCCGTGGGCCGAGGGCTTATGGCAGGGGGTAGCGGGGCCGCGCACGGGCGCGGGGGCTGTGGACTGCGGGAAGCGGGGCCTATGGGGTTGGGGTACGGGCGTCGGCCCGAGCGTGTTCGGTCGGGCCGGCTCAGCGCAGCAGCGCGGTGTGCCGGCGTAGGCCGGCGCAATGCTCTTCTGTGGTGGTGGTGAGAGCGAAAAGCAGGTCGGTCATGAGCAGCTTCCAAGGGCAGCTACGCCGCTCGTCGGAGCGCTGAGTGATGCTGCGAAAGAGGGAAAGCAGCGTGTAGGCGATGCGCGGGAGCATGGCGACGACGAGCGCACCGCGGGGATGAGCGCACCGCGGGGATGAGCTTCGATCCAAGGATGGTCGTCTTCGGCGAAAGCGGTGTCGAGGATCTGATGGGCCGTCTCGACGCCCCAGCGGCGGCGCACGACGGAGAGCCAGTGCTCCTTGCTGAGGCGGCATCGGGCAAGCTGGAGACGAGGTAGCGATCGTCGCGGCCGACGAGCTTGCCGTGCTTGATGATCCCCGTCTCCACGCGCTTCGACATCCCGCTCCGAGCAGGCGCCGAGCGCGCCGGCTACCTCCACCGCGGCGCACGCTCCGCGACGCACCTCCGCGAAGCCCGTGGATTCACGGAGCCATCTCGATCTGATCCCAATGAGCGGCACCGGGGTCGTTGCTGGTAAGCTCGATGCGTGCCACGGCGCTGCCGCTGCCGTAAAAGGTCCCGCCCCTCCTCGAGCTTGCGGGTACGCGCGCATGTGCGCGCGCGGATGCGCGCGGAGTCGCGTGCGCCCTGGCGCCCGACAGCGTGTCGACTTTGGTTGTCCGAACCGGCACCAAGAGATAGATCTTGTTTGTCGTTCGACGAATAGGGTGGGACCACGACCATGCTCAAGAAAAATCGGGAAAGGAAATCACGCATGACCGGACATCGGCAAACGCGCGGCGTGCGCTGGGGAGCCAAGCTGATACTGACGTTCACCGTCCTCGCGTGCTCGGCCCCCGCCCACGATCCCGAGCGCAATCTCGACATCGAAGGAGACGGCGAGGCGGGCGACGGCGGCTCCGGAACTGACGTATCGAGCGCCGAGCGCAGCGGCTCCGGCGGTGCCGACCAGGGTGCGGCCGCAGCTGGCAAAGGCGGGCTTTCCGGCTCGGACGGCAGCGGAAGCATCGGCGCCGCGGCCACGGGTGGCACGGACGACCTCTCCGGCACCGGCGGCGTCGTTTCCGAGCCCGGTGCCGGCGGCGCAGGTGGCCAAAGCGTCGAGCCGCCCACGCCGGTGCTCGTCGATCGCTTCGCCAACGGAACCGGAACGTTCTTCGTGCGCGGCTCGAACGCATTGCCGGGCCCGGGCGCGGCCCTCGACCTCGACGTCGAGCCGTTCCTCGTCGCGCTGTTCGGTCCCAGCGGCCAGACCGTCTACTGCTACAACCTCGACGTCCAAGCGCGCGACCCTGCATTCGCCTACGAGGTCGTCTTCGAAGACGGCGCGTCGTCGCCCACCGGCCAGCGGCTGATCTTCGACGAAGTCCCGGGCGACGCCGGCTATTCCGACTTCCGGCGTATCGTCGAGGTCCGTGTGACCGACGATTACGAACCGAACACACTTCGCAGCGTCGACGACCTCATCGACCACGAATTGCCGCTCGAGCCGACCGATCGCGTGGTCAACCAGCCCGTCGTACCACCGGGCTCTCGCGCGCGCTTTTCCGCGGACGGCGAAGGCGCCGCGCCGCGGCAGGCCTGGTACCGCGGTGAGCCCGTCGGTTACTTCGTGTTCGACGAACCGTCGCTGACGCTGACGGAGGAGAAGCTCGTGCCCGTAGCGTCCATGTTTGCGGCCTTCAACGAAAACCCGAACGCGGAAAACCCGCTGCTCGCCCTCCCTTCCGGGTTTTTCGGCGACGGCGAGCCGGCACGCACGCACAACGTCCTTGCGGCGTTGCCCGGCGCCGGCGACTACTCCCCGCTCGTCAGCCTGCAAGCCTACGACAACAGCGAATTCTCGAACGTGCTCGACCTGGCGAGCGCACAGGGCGCCACCCTCCTCGCGAGCGACGTTGCGATGCTCAACTGCCCGGTGGTAGCCGTGGAGTGAAGCCCACGGCCCTTACAGCTGGCGATCGGCGTCCGCACGGAACCCGGTCGCGCATCGACCGTGATTCGCGTGCTCAGAATCGATGTCGCTCGCCTGGTGCCTTGACCGTCCCTGTGAGCTGCCGCGAATCGCCCTCGAAAGCTCGAGTTCGAAACGGCGCCAGCGGCGGCTCGAAAGCGAGGGTGCCGCAGCCGTATAATCCCGATAGTTGACAAATGTGTCAACTATCGGGATTATTGCATCGATGCGCTGGTCGCTCCGAGAAGTTGTCGAGCTGTTTCATCTGGCCCTGCTGGGAGAGCTCGGTGCGCGCCTGGGCAAGGATCGCTATGGGATCAAGGGCGGATGCAATCTGCGCTTCTTCTTTCGCAGTGTCCGCTATTCGGAGGACCTCGATGCAGACGTCGGAAAGGTCGGTTCGGGCACGCTGAAGAAGGCGATGGATCACACGCTGCAAGGCCGATCGCTCAAGTACACGCTGGCCGCCGCCGGCATCGCGATTGTCCGCGTGTCCGCGCCCAAGCAAACCGAAGTCACCCAGCGGTGGAAAATCGGCCTG
>DASWGX010000405.1:0-5916 GCA_036393455.1 Polyangiaceae bacterium | reverse complement strand
CCGACCTGCCGCAGAAGCACCGCGCGGCTAGCCTGACACAGGGTCCACGACCACTCGGGCCCCACGTCTCGTCGCGTGACGTCGCTCATCTCCGCTGCCGTTCCTCCTTGCGTTCGCCCTTGTGAGCCCTTCGGAAGGTGGAGCCCTTTCGGAAGCAGGCAGCCTATCACGCGACTTTTTCGCTGTCTCCACTCTGCCGGGTAGGCTGCCTGGACGCCGCGCCGGGTCGAGAGCTAGTCTGACACCCGCGACACTCCCCGCGCCCGGCGATGCTCGCTGTAATTTCAGTCTGGCTGGCCTTGTTGGCCCTTCTGACCGTCCACGAGCTCGGTCACTACGTTGCCGCGCGTCTCGTCCGCATCCGCGTGATCGAACTATCGCTCGGCGTTGGCCCGAAGCTCTTCACTCTCGGGCGGCTCGGTGATGCGGACGTGAACTTCAGAGCGTTGCCGATTGCCGCCTACGTGAGGTTCGCCGATGCGGTGGAAAGCTCCGGCAACGCTCGGGCTACCGGCTACCATCAAGCGAGCCGCTGGCGGTGTTGCGTGGTCGATCTCGCTGGCGCCGTCGCGAACTACCTCGTTGCGGCGGCGATAGTGTTCGGCCTCGCCGTCGCGGGCCACCTTGCGCCGGAACGAGCGCCTGCGGAGCCGCCCGCCGACACGGAAGCGAGGACCACCGCGGTCGAACCTCGTACCGGCCCCAGCGAGGGCGGCTCGCACGCATCGCGAGCTTCTAGCGTGCTCGACGCCGCGCGCCTCGCGGTGCTGGTCCCGGCGGAGCTCACTCGCGCACAGCTTTCGGCGCTCGTTCGGATCGTGTTTGCTGGCGAAACGGAGCGCTTGGAAGGCCCGGTCGGTCTTGCTCGCCAGCTTTCCGCGGAAGTCGCGCGGGGCTTCTTTCCGTTTGCGTCGGCGCTCGTGATTTTCTCGGTGGCGATAGGCTTCATCAATTTGCTCCCGGTGCCCGGCCTCGACGGCGGAAGGCTCCTCTTGCACGGCATCGCCGCGGCAACGGGACGAGAACTGGCTGCGCGTACTTTCGCGAAGGTACAACTCGCCTCGCTCACCCTGTTGCTGCTCTTGATCGCGGCGCTCACCGCCACCGAGATCGACTTTCCGTTGCTGGCGCTGGGGGCGGCGCTAGTCGTACCCGCCGCCCTGGGAGCCCTTTTCGGTACGCTGTTTCCGGGGGCTGGTCGCGGCATGAGCTTAGCCGTTGTCGGGTCGATCGTCGTGCTTCCGGCGCTGTCCGGCATTGTCGCGTTCATCTACGCTGACGCGTTCTTCGGCCTCCTCGCCGCCGTTCTCGTCGCCGCCTGCCTGGTTCCGTTGGCTGCTCTCGGAACGCTGGGCTACCGACGAGGACGGCGGCTGGCGCCATGAGCGGCGGCGCCAGGGCCACCTCCTACATGCTCACTGGAATGTTCGGCATGAGGGGTGCCGGCGCCGGCTTGACGAGCCGCCGGCGCCGACATGCCGATCCCACGACCTTTCGATATACTGGCTGCTTGGCAGGTTCGGTCGGCTGGCGAGTAAAGTGGAGCGTCGGGGCGGCCCTGGCCGTTGTCTCGTGGCTCGGCTCGGGCGCGGCGCATGCCGCCGCGATCCGGCTCGACGCCAAGGCGTGTCCAGAGCTCGACGAGAGGGGCCTGGCGCGTCTCATCAGCGTCGAGTTCGAGCCCGCGCCCGACGCGTCGTCGCCGCCGTTTTCCGCCATCCTGTCGTGCCAGCGGCAGCTCGCGACGCTGGTCGTCGCGCATCGGGAGAGCCGCCTCGTGCGCATCCGTGAAGTCGATCTGCATGCGTATGCTCGCGACGCGCGCATGAGACTCGTCATCCTCACGATGTCCGAGCTCGTCTCCGAGCTCGACGAAGAGCTCCGCGGCGACGCGGAGGCTCCCGCGATCGATTCGGAACCGAGGAGTCCGGCGAGGCGCCCGAGCTCGGGCTCCCTCGCGGATAGGGAAGGCGCGACGGTGCCGGAGCTGGCTCGGCCGAGCTCGGCTTCCAGCGACAACGTGGCGGACAAGGATCCGCCTCCGGAGTCTGCGGCCGATATCGACGGTGCGTTCGCCGTTGCCTCGGCGCGTTTCATTACGCAGACCGAGGGCGGTCTGCTCGGCGGCGGCGCGCGCGTGACGGGAGTATTCAGCGGACTGTTTCGCTGGACCACGGATCTCTTGGTCGAACGCGGCACGATATCGCAGGGCGCCGGCTCTTTCGCCGTCGACGCCGTGACGGCCGGCGCGGTCGTGGGTCTCAACGGTCAGTGGAAAAGGGTATCGCTGAGTGGCGGCGTCGGAGTTCGCGCGGGGCTCACGGACGTGCGAAACCTGGACGGGGTCAGGTCGCGCTCGGCGGCGACCTTGGCGCCATGGGGGTGGCCCATGCTGATGGGCTCGATCATCGTGGAGCCGGGCCGGTCGTGGCTCGTCGGTCTGAGCGGAGAAACGGGATACACGCTGCTGCCCGTGACGCCGGGAGGGTCCCAAGTGACGAATCCGTCGCTCAGAGGGTGGTGGCTGAGCGCGCAGCTGGCGCTCGGGTTTCGGCCATGACCGGGCACCCCTTCGACCCGCGAGCCGCTCAGGGTGGCGGCAAGGGTAGCGTCCACGCTGCCATTTCAGTGTCACGGTGCGGGAGGCGCCGTGGTTCGGCTCAATGGTGCGCGGGGATGAGCCGAAACGAGCCTGCCCTCCCACCTAGGACCGAGCGATGAATCCGAGCCGTCCCATGGCTCCCGCCGCGTCCGACGCTCTGCCCGAGCAAACCAGACCGCTCGATCCAGAAGCGCTTTTCCGGGCCTACGCTCCGTACGTGGCGAAGGTTGCCCATCAACTGCTCGGCCGAGACGACGAGGTCGACGACGTGATTCAGGATGTGTTCATGGCGGCGGTGCGGGGCGTGCATCAGGTTCGTGACCCGGGCGCCATCAAGGGTTGGCTCGCCTGCATAGCCGTGCGCTCGGCGCGCCGCCGGCTCAGGTTTCGCGGTTTGCGGAACCTGTTCTCGAGCGAGCCCCCGCACGAGTACGCGGGCGTGGTCGATCCGGCGGCGAGCCCGGAGCAGAGGGCGTTGATGGCTCGCGTGTACCGAATGCTCGATTCGTTGCCCCCCGACGATCGCATCGCCTGGGTGCTCCGGCACGTCGAGGGCGAAGGGCTCGAGCGCGTCGCTTTGTTGTGCAATTGTTCGTTGGCCACGGTGAAGCGCCGCATCACTCGCGTCAATGGCGCGTTGCAGGAGGCGCTCGCGGATGAATGACCTGTCGAGCAGGCTCGCCGAAGCGGCGCTGCACGTCACGCCGCGCTGGACGGCAGGAAGGGAGCAAGCGGCTCTGGCCCGCCTCGAGCACGGGCGTCGCGCGCGTCGTGTGCGTCTTGCGGCGGCGCTCGGCGCACTCGCGGCGGTCGTCGCGGTCCTCACGGTTCGTTTCGAATCGGTGGTTTTCCTTGACGAGAAGCCGGGGCTCGCCGGTCGAACGATCGAAGCGCCGGCGGAAGGCGGCGGCGCGGCGCAGCGCCGCCTGCTCGCTCTCGAGGACGGTTCGCGCGTGACGACGCTATCCAGCGTCACGCGCGCAAAGGTCGTGGAAGAAACGCCGAACGACGTCGTGATCGAGATGAGCGACGGACAGGCTCGGTTCGAGGTCGCGCCGGGGGAGCGTCGTTTCAAGGTGCTGGCTTCGCCGGTGAGCGTCACCGTGCTCGGCACGGTGTTCGAAGTGTTCGCCGACGCGCGCCAAGTCACGGTTTTCGTCGAGCGCGGGCGGGTGCGCGTCGATCACTTGCGCGGCACGACCGAGCTTTCCATCGGGCAAAGCGCCAGCTTCGAGCGAAGCGCGAGCGCCCCGGTGACGAGCGCGGAGCCGGCGAAAGCCGATTCGGCGCCGAGTGTGGCGCAAGCGGCGCGGTCGAAAGAAGCGGTTGCGAGCAGTCTGCCGCGCTGGCGCATCCTTGCCGAGCAAGGCAGCCAGCGCGAAGCGTACCAAGAGCTTTCGCGCGAGGACGGCTGGGCTCGCCTCAGCTCCGCGGGGGATTTGCTCGCCGCCGCCGACGTCGCCAGGGCCCGTGGGGATTTCCAACGGGCGAGCAGCCTGTTGCGCCGAGTGGTGAACGGCTATCCGAGCGACGCGCGGGCGGGGCTCGCCGCGTTCACCCTGGGCAAACTGCTCGTCGATCAGCTCGGAGCGCCGCGTGAGGCGGCCCGCGCTTTCGCTTCGGTTCGAACACTCGAACCGGGCGGTCCGCTCGCGGAGGACGCGATGGCGCGAGAGATTGAAGCGCTCGTACGCGGCGGGGCTCGAGAGGAAGCACGTTCGCTCGCGCGCATCTATTTCCGTCACTATCCGAACGGCCGCCGCCGCGCGCTGGTGGAACGCTACGTGCCCGAAGCGTCGTTGCACGTTCCGGAAGTCGCACCGCGGCAGTGAAGCGAGAGCGGGTGGGGCTGCGGGGGCGGCGGCGGTGGCGGTAGCGGCGACGGAGGCAGGGGCGGCAACAGGGGCAGAGGCGGCAACAGGGGCAGAGGCGGCAACAGGGGCAGAGCCAGCGGCGGCGGCAGCAACTGCAATTGGAACGGCTTGCTCAAACCAGCCAAACCCCTTCCCCTGACTGAGGGCGAGCACGTTCGAATCATCGTTGTGCGCCACCCCGATCCAGCCCGCTGGAACCTCGCAAAGATTGCCGCCAGTGCCCGCTGGCGGGATTCGGCTCGTTTCAAGGGTTGGCATACATCGACGCGGGTATATACTTCTGGTCGTGAGAAGTCATCGCGCAAAGCTGTTCCAGAACGGCGGTAGCCAGGCTGTCCGCCTTCCACGCGAATGCAGGTTTCCCGAAGGTGAAACTGAGGTGGTCGTGAAGCGCATCGGCCGTCGGATCGTTCTGGAACCCGTGGAGGATTGGCCGGGCGAATTCCTGAAGTCTCTGGGGTCGCTTTCCCGAAATCTGCCGCGGCCGAAGCAGTCGCCGCTCGCCAAACTCCGGGACCCGTTCGACTGCCGATCGGCCAGATGGACACACTCATCGCGGCGTATGCGCTCTTCGGTTTCTCGTCCAGCAGGTGCGAATCCTGTCCGACCAAAGCTGAGCCTGGCAGGTCGGTAGCGAGCCTTGCGACGGCGGAGGTAACGACGCCGGCGAACGTTTCAGGGGGACGACCGCTATGTATTCACATTGCCGAAGAGCGGCAGCGATCATCGCGGAGGACTCAACGCAGCGAGTAACATTGGAAGGCTGCTATTCTGAGCGAGCCGCCCAGTCAAATGGAACGACCGACTCACGCCTCGTGCGTTGGTTACCCGCGGCAGAACGCCAGCCGTTGGCCTGACCAGGGAAGCTACGCGGCGGAGCGTCCGCGTCGGTGCTTGAGGTCGGCAAGACCGATCCGAAGACCGAAGGGTCGGAGCAGGCGTTCCAACGTTCGTTGGGTTGGGTTGTGCTTCGGATGAATTGCTCGCAAGACGTTCGGGCTTGGCATTCCAACCTGCTCGGCGAATTCCTTGACCCCGCGTGCCCGGATCACCTTCGCGAGCGCGATCTTCAGCGGGACACCGTCTTCAACCGCCGCCGCCAGGAACTGGCGCGCGAACTTGGTGTCCTCAAGATCCTCCGCCAGCCCTTCGTTCCAGTCCTTACTTCTTCGTGCCACGTTGCGCCTCCTTCAGGTATATCGCCCAGTACTCTTGCGCCCGCTTGATGTCTTTCCGTTGCGAGCCCTTGTCTCCGCCGACGAGGAGCAGCACGAGTTCGGCGCCGCTTCTGCCGAAGTAGCGCAGTCGAGGCCGAGTCTGAATTCGCAGTCGTCGGCGTCGGTGGTGGGGCTGCCCACCCCCGGGGTGCTCGCCGGCCGCTTCGGTACGTCGCAATGGCCGGCTGCGCGCCCCGCCCCGCCCAAGCGCCTCCTCGCCGGG
>DASWGX010000404.1:0-3635 GCA_036393455.1 Polyangiaceae bacterium | reverse complement strand
GGCAGCCGCAGCAATTCTGTTCGATCGACTGTTGAACCGAGCACTAGCGCGGTGAGCTCCTGGCTCCGGCTTCCGCTTTCGGTCCATTCGAACAGGGGCGCTTCGACGACCAGGCCGCCGGCGCGGCCGCGTCGAAGCTCGACGAGCGCTAGCCGCGCGGGACGCCGCGGCGACCCGTGGACGAAGCGAATCCGTTTGGGCACGAGGCGGCACCGAGCCGCCGTCTGCACGAGCTCGGACAGCGAGCGCGCTGGAAAGGCGAACTGTGCCCGCGCCCGCGCTCCGCGCAGCAGTCTCGCCGCTGCAGCGATGAAAGGCTCGATTTTCCCGAAGCGCGCGGAAAGCCGCTCGATGTCGCGTGGCGGCCGGCCCGAATCGCGGTCGAAGAAGGGGGGATTGCAGATGACCATGTCGGCCGACCCGTCGAGCTCACGCGGCAGCACATCGCGTCCGAGCTCGAGCGTATGGACCGAAGCTTCTATCCCTGCGGCGCGCGCGTTGAGCTCTGCCAGGCGTGTCAACGTCGGATCCTTGTCGATCAGAGTCACCCGCTCGATCGGGGCGAAGGCGTCGAGCAAAACGGTGGCCGCGCCAGCTCCACAGCCGTGGTCGGCGACGCCGGGCCGGCCCGTCGCCGCGGCGAATCGCGCCAGCATCAACGTGTCGACGGTGACTCGATAGCCACGCTCGGGCTGCCACAGGGACAATCGTCCGTCGAGCAGACGATCGAAGGTCGTCGCGCCGACGGGCGAACTTTTCAGATCGGAAGGCTTCACGCTGGGCGGCTCGAGTTGTAGGAAGAAGCCGAGCGTAGCTTACATGAGGCCGTGGTTGCGTCCCGAGGTGGCCCTGTGGCGTCGATTGGCGTACTGGGGCGCGCGCTACGGGCCGTGGCCATGGCTTCGCTATAGCCCGCCGTTGTTCGGCCTCCTCTTTGCCGTGTGGCTCGACACCGAGCGGCGCGCGGTGCGGGCCAACCTGCGGCTAGTGCTCGGCCGCCGCCCGGCGGCGCGCGAGGCGTGGGACGTGGCGTGCACGTTCATGAACTTCGCAAAGTGCCTGGCCGAGGGCCTGGCTGCCGAGCGCCCGGAGGTGGGCGACGCGCCGTGCCGGGTCGTCGGCATCGAACGGCTCCGGGAGGCGATCGACGGCCGCAAGGGGGTCATTCTGGTCACGGCCCACGTCGGACCCTGGGACGCCGCAGCGCGCTTGCTGGTGAAGGATGCCCGCGTCCCGGTCAAGCTCGTGATGGCCAAAGAACCCGATCCGGTCGCACGCGAGCTCCAGGACAGACTGCGCTCGCGCTTCGGAGTCGAGGTGGTGCACGTGGGAGATAGCGCGTTCGACAGCTTGCCGGTGCTGCGCCATCTGAGAACGGGCGGCGCGGTGGCGCTGCAGCTCGATCGCGCGCTCGCCGGCGCTCGTGCGATCAGGGTGGAGCTGTTCGGTGCGCCGTTCCACTTCCCGGAGGGCCCGTTTCGGCTGGCGGCGCTGTCGGGCGCCCCGGTGCTGCCGGTTTTCGCTCGGCGCCGAGCTTTCGCCGACTACGAGCTCTCGCTCGGCCGCGCCATCTTGCTGCCGCGCCGGCCGAGCTCCACCGAGCTCGCGAACGCGGCCGAGCGCGTGGCCGGCGAGCTAGAAACATTTCTCCGAGCCAATATCACGCAGTGGTTCCACTTCGAGCGCGTGGGCGACGCCGAACCGGGAACGAGCCCGAAAGGCGACGCGGTGGAGGCGAATCCCGAGCGAAAAGCTGGTGCGGGGCTGGCCTAGCTCTTTCGACTCTGGCAAAACCCCCGCGTGCAACTCTTCGTCGGAACCAGCGGGCTCGAGGGCGCGCTCGAGCGCTACGCCGAACGCTTCAACTTGCTCGAGCTTTCAACGGACGCAGAGGAGCTTCCGCGGACGCGCACGCTGTCGCGCTGGCGCGCTGCGGTGCCCGACGAATTCTCGTTTTGTCTGCGCGTGCCCAAGGCGTGGGCGGCGCTGAACTTGGAGGGACCGGAGCAACGCTTTTTCGAGGCCGCGGCCGCCTTGCGGCCGGCGTGGTGCGTCGTTGCGACGCCTTCTTCGGTGACCCCCAGCCGCGCGACGCTCGATCGCATGAAGACTTTGCTCGATCGGTTGCGCGGCGCCGGCTTCGAGCGCGTGGCTTGGGAGCCGCGCGGGGTCTGGCAGGACGAAGAGGCGCAGAGATGGGCCAAGGAGCTCGGTGTCCATCCGGTCGTCGATGCCGCACGAGTCGATCCGGCGCGCGAGCCCGTCATCTATACGCGTCTTCGGGCCCTGGGCCTCGAGGCCCGCGTGCGCATCTCGTCGCTGGAACGCGTCGCGGAACGCCTCCGCGCCGCGGAAGAGGCGTGGGTCGTCATGGAGGGACGCGGGGCTGAGCATGGCGCCAGGTGGTTGCGCGAGGCGCTTGCCGAACCAGCCCCTGGGGTCGAGGTGTGAATGCCGCGCGCGGCGAACGTGGTCGCCAGCGACGAAGCGGCGCGCGCGGCGGCCGGCGCCTACCTTGCGGCGAACGGGTCGGCGCTCAGTGCGGCGATCTGCGGTTTCTTCGCGGTGGCAGGCGGAGACTCGGGCGTGTTGTTGAGCCCGATGAGCATTTTGGTCGCCGGCGTCGGTATCGGCGCCCGCGCTTTCGACGGTCGCCTGCGTCAGCCCGGACTCGGCGCGCGGCGGCCCCGAGGCTTGAAGGACAGTGATGTCGTGCCTGAGGTGGCGTCGGTGGCAACCGCGACGTCCGTTTCGGCGGCGCTCGTGGCGCTCGGCTACGATGGCTGCCCGCGCCTGAAAGCCGTCATCGATCCGGGCATCTCCGCCGCGACGGCACAAGGTGCCTCCGCGCGCGCCGGCCTCTTGCGGAGAATCCAAGAAGTGGGCGCCGCCGCGCTGCAAGAGCCAGGCTTCGTGCAGGCCGTGTTGCGCGCTGCCGGACCGGCGCAGGGTGGCCTCATGACTCCGGCGGATCTCGGTGCACGCGGGTCGCTTGATTTTCCCGCGGTCGAGCGCCAGACCCGGTCGGGTCAGGGCGTGGAGCCCCCGTGGGCTCGGGATACGGGCGCAGAGGCGCGCGGGACCGGCGGCGCCATCTGCGTCATCGACGGGCGAGGGCAGTGTGCAGCGTTGAGCTATCGGCGTATGCAGGGCTTTCGTATCGAGGAGCTCGGCCTTGATCTTCCGCTCGGCGCCGTACCGGTGCGGCGCGGCGTTCGTCGCATTCGCCCCGGTACGCCGTTGCCGGCACCCGCTCCCATTGCCGTGGCTTGGAGCGCCGAGGGGACTCCCATCGTGCTGGCGGACCCCGACGCCCTGCTGCTCGATGACGACATCGGCGCGCCGTTGCGCGTGATCGGGCGTGAGCGACGCTTCGCCCTTTGATGCGCTGGGACACGTTCGGCGGAGCGCCGCGCTACGGACGCTCGCTGGGAACGCTCGCTAGGAACGCTCGGTCTGCGCCGAGCCTGTGCGGTTCAGGCGACTTTCTTGCCGTGCTTCTTGGCAAAAGCCAAGAGGCCGATCTTGTCGATGGTACGCAGGTCGCTCGTGGTGACCTTCAGCGTTACGTAACGGCCGAGCTCGGGTACCCAGAGGCGCCGCCGTTGGACGTTCACGTTCTGCCAGCGCAGAGT
>DASWGX010000403.1:0-4624 GCA_036393455.1 Polyangiaceae bacterium | reverse complement strand
GTGAGCGTCGGATGGCAAGTGACCGAGGTCGCGAGCGAGACCCTGAATGTGTTCATGTCGCGGTCGAGACGCTGCCCAGCAAGTAGCGAATCCTTTCGACCAGCGCGCGCGGCGTGAACGGCTTCTGGATGTAGGGAACGTCCGTTCCCACCAGCCCTTCCGGTGCGTTCTGCGTCCCCGGGTAGCCCGACATGCACAGAACGCGCATCCGAGGCGCGCTGCGCAGGAGTTCCTCGGCCAGCTTGGGACCGCTGAGCTCGGGCATCACGACGTCGACCAAGAGAAGGTCGACGTCGGCGCCGTGCTTGGCGCAGAGCGCCCGCGCGTCCGTGGGGCGCCGCGCTTCCAGCACACTGAAGCCGTTGTCGCGCAAGATACGCGCCGTGACGCGCCTCAGGGCGTCGTCGTCCTCGACGAGCAGCACGCAACCCATCGCGGGCGGAGGAAACGACGTCGTCGAAAGCTCCGCTGGCACGAGCGTGGAGCTTGCCACGGGAAAATAGAGTCGAAAACACGAGCCGCGACCGACCTCGCTCTCCAGCCTGACGTGGCCCTGGCTCTGCTGGACGATGCCGTACACGGTCGACAGACCGAGCCCGGTCCCTTTGCCCACTTCCTTGGTCGTGAAGAACGGCTCGAAGACACGCCGCTGAACCTCGAGCGTCATGCCGGCTCCGTTGTCGGCGACCGCCAGCATGACGTACCGGCCCGGTGTGACTCCCGGGACGGCCGCGGCGTATTCCGCGTCCAGGACGACATCGGCCGTCTCGATCGTCAGGGTGCCGCCGTCCGACATCGCGTCCCGCGCATTCACCGTGAGATTGACGATGATCTGTTCGAGTTGACCCGCGTCGGCGAGCACCGTCCCGAGCGAGGGCTCGAGCCGTGCCACGAGCTCGATGTCTTCTCCGATGAGCCGGCGCAGCATGCGCTCCACGCCGCCCACGACTTCGTTAAGCTGGAGTGGCTTGGGTTGCACCATCTGGCGCCGGCTGAAGGCGAGCAACTGGCGTGTCAGAGCCGCGGCGCGCCGCGTCGCCGCCAAGACCTCGTCGACGTCCTGGCGCCGCGAATCCTCGGAGGGGAGCCCCAGCCGCAAGAGCTCGCCGTAGCTCTGGATCACCGCCAGGAGGTTGTTGAAGTCGTGGGCGATGCCCCCCGCCAGCTGTCCGACGACCTCCATCTTTTGCGACTGGAACAACTGGCGCTCGAGCTCGCGCTGCCCCGTGATGTCCCGCAACAGAACCACGCCTCCGGATATCGTGTTGGTCGCGTCGATCAAGGGCGACGCCGTCATCGCGACGGTCGCCGACGTCACGACATGATTGCTGATGAGCACTTCCGTCTCGGGAACCACCTCGCCGGCGATGGCGCGCGACAGCGGGTCCCGGTCGACGGAAATCGGATGGCTCTGGTTCGGCAGCCGAATTCCGTAGGTGTTGGTCCAGTCCCGCGCCGAGACGCCGGCGGGTGCAAAACCCAGAATTTTCTCCGCCTGCGCGTTGAACAGGAGGAAACTGCCCGAGTGATCGGCGACGACGACGCCGTCTCCCATGCTGTCCAGAATCGTGTTCAGGATCTGAGTATGCTTTCGCAAGCTCTCCTCGCTCGTCCGAAGCGCCTCGTCCACGCCGACGCGCTCGGTCACGTCGCGCGACACTCCCACGAGCCCCGCGACTCCCAGCGCGTCTCGAATCGGGGCCTTGGTTTCCGAAAGCCAACGGCGTGCGCCCTCGCGCCGGTATTCCCTCACTGCGTCCTGCACCGGTTTGCCGTCGGAGAGAATGTCGATCTCCTCGCGAGTCGTGACGTCCGTGTAGGTACAAGCCGGGAGCACCTCTTCCAGGCGCCTGCCCACCAGGTCCGCGGGATCACCGTCGGATATGATTCTTGCGAGCGCGCGATTGGCCCGCAGGAAGCGCCGCTCTCGGTCCTTGAAATAGATTCCGTCGGGAATGTTGTCCATCAGATCGTAGAGCAGCTGGCGTTCGTTGCGCAGCTCCTGGGTGAGCCGAAAGTGTTCGGCGGCCTTGCTGACCTTGAGTCGCAGGTCGTCCGGATTCCACGGCTTGGTCACGTACGCGAAGATACGGCCGTCGTTGACCGCGCGAATCACGCCGGAGAGGTCGGCGAACCCGGTGACCAAAATGCGCAGCGCGTCGCAGTCCAGGGGAAGCCGGCTCAAGAGCTCGTCGCCGGTTATCCGGGGCATGCGCTGATCGGTGACCACGACGGCGATATCGTGCCGGCGCTGCACGAGCTCGAGCGCTCCCTGCGCCGATTCGGCCTTGAAAATGACGAAGTCGTCGCACAGCAAGTCCTCCAACGCGACGAGCACCTGGGGTTCGTCGTCCACTAAGAGCACACTCTCTCGACTCGCGACTTGCACTTTACCTCCGTTCGGCCGGCGTCATCGGCAGCCGGATGATCGCGTCCGTCCCACCGCACGACGCGTCGCGAAGCTCGAGCGTCCCACCGTGCCGTTGAACGATTGAATACGTAATCGACAGGCCGAGGCCCGTACCTTGACCGATCGGCTTGGTCGTGAAGAAGGGCTCGAAAACGCGCTCGCGCACTGCCGCGGGTATGCCGCCGCCGCTGTCCGAAACCGTGATGCGGTAGTCCGCGCCGTCGGTGCCGGTGGTGATGACGAGCTTGCCGCCGTCCATGGCGTCAATGGCGTTCGAAACCAGGTTCATCAGCGCCTGGTTCAGGAGGCCCGGGAAGCAGTCGATCACGTCGGGCTCGCCGCAGTGCGTCTCGACTTCGATCTCTTTCAAGCGGTGCCCGAGGATCGTCAGGACGGCGTCGACGCAGTCTCTCATGCTGACGCTCTTGCGTTCGCCTTCGTCGAGACGTGAAAAGGTGCGAAGCTTGACGACGAGCTCCTGAATCCGCCCGAGCCCGAGCGCCATTTCGTTCAAGCGGCTTCGGGCGCGCTCCCAGTGACGGCCGCCCTCGTCGCTCAGGGTAACGTCGACGTCCGCTTCGATGTGATCGAGGCAGCGCCGCGCGGTATCGAGGTGACTGACCACGAATGCCAATGGGTTGTTGACTTCGTGCGCAATGCCGGCCACCAGTTGACCGAGCGACGCCATCTTCGCCGACTGCACCAGGTGTGCTTGGGTTTCCTGGAGCTCCCGGTAGGCGTCTTGAAGTTCGGCGTTGGTGCGCGCCAGAGTCGCGTTGACGCCCACGATTTCACGGCGGCCGGCGTACAGATCCAGAAACACGCGTACCTTGCTGCGGATCACGGTCGGATTGACGGGCTTGAACAAGAAGTCCACCGCGCCGGATCCGTAGCCCCTCAGGGCGTTGTCCTCGGTCTCGTGGGTGGCGGTCACGAAGATGATCGGAACGTCGCGTGTCGCCGGGTTCCGGCGCGCGTGGAGCGCCGTCTCGTAGCCGTCCATGTCGGGCATTTGCACGTCGAGGAGCATCACGGCGAAGGCCCGCTTGAGCAGCAGCCTGAGCGCCTCGTTGCCCGAGCGCGCCAACACGACGTCGCACTTCATTCCCTCGAGCAAGCTCTCGAGCGCGATCAGGTTCGCGGCAACGTCGTCGACGACCAAGACCGCTGGCCGCTCGCCGGCCGCTGCGCCCGCTTCCACGCCCGCCCTTCGCGACGCCTGCGGCGAGACGTACGCCTTCACCACTCACCCCGATGCCGGTAAATACGATCCGAGCCCACGAACTCCCGGAACGCGGCGGCGCGCGACGGCAGCACGCGCTCGCTCTTACCCAGGCACAGAAAGCCGCCGCTGTAGATCGAGTGTGAAAACATGTCCAGCACGCGCTCTTGCAGCCGCGCGCCGAAGTAAATGAGCACGTTACGGCAAACGATGACGTGCATCTCGCCGAGCGCATAGTCGGACGCGAGATTGTGTTGAAAGAAGAAGACGTTCTTGCGCAGCCCTTCGCGTACGGCGAGCTTGCCGTAGGCGCGCGTACAATAGTCCTCGAAACGGCCGCAGCCGCCGGAGTCCCGGTAGTTTTGCGCGAAGCCGGCCGCCTGCGCCTCCGAATAGACGCCTTCGCGCGCCAGGGCGAGCGCGCCGGCGCTCATGTCCGTGGCGTAAATCAGCGAGCGCTCGTAGAGCTCCGCTTCGGCGAGCACGATCGCCGTCGTGTAGACTTCCTCGCCGGAAGCGCAGCCGGCGTGCCAGATCTTGAGCTTGGGGTAGGTGCGCAGAACCGGCACCACCTTTTCGCGAAACGATCGATAGAAGGGCGGGTCGCGAAACATGTCGCTGACCCTGACCAAGAGGTCGTCGACCACGCGCGCGAAAAACTCCGGATCTTCGAGCAGCTGGTGCTGGAGCTCCCCCAGGTGCGCGACTCCGAGCCGGGTCAGCGCCGCGTGCAGCCGCCGTCGCATCGGGCCCGCGGCATAGTCGCGCAGGTCGTAGCCGTACCTCGCATGGATCGCCTCCAGCACCAGGCGAATCTCGATGTCTTCAACGTTCTCGTCGGGAACCATTGCCGCGCCCCTGGGGAAACCAGGTCCTTAGCGTTTGGATCAACAGCTCGCCGTCGACGGGCTTCGTCAGATAATCGCTGGCGCCGGCCTCGAGGCAGCGCTCTCGTTCGCCCTTGAGCGCCTTGGCGGTGAGGGCGATCACCG
>DASWGX010000402.1:0-5604 GCA_036393455.1 Polyangiaceae bacterium | reverse complement strand
AAGGCCGCGGAGCAGGCGTTTCACGTGCTCGAAGGACGCGCGCGCGCCGGATCGGTCCTGCGCGCGGTGGCGGCCCGAGCCATGAGGGTGCTCTCGGCGGAGGCAGGCGACGACGACAGCATTCACCGCGCGGTACGCCGCGCCCTCGACGCCTTCGAGAACGAGGGTGCTCGCGCCGCCCACGACGCGGCTCTGGCCGCCGTCAGCGAGGCGCACGCGGCCATGGAGTTCGTCGAAGCGCACGACCCGCTCGACGACCCCGGCATGCCCGCCGTGCTCGGCGTGCTGGCGGATCTGGACGGCAGCGTGCTCGAACAGTCGCGCTTGTCCGATCTCTTGATGCTGGGTAGAAAGCCCGGCGACGCCGGTCGGCACGTCCCGGAGATGGATCGCCTGCACGAGCGGTTGGGCCGCTTCATCCTGGAGGGGGAAGCCAAGGCGATACGCGTCGGGAACGCTGGCCCCGTGCTCGCCAATCAGCGCCGCCTGCGCACGCTGCTGCACTTGGTGGACCTCGACACGCGTGACGAGGACGCCGACGGCGTGACCGCCAGTCCCCTGATCCGCAGCGCCATGCAGGTGCTCGTCGATCGCGTCGCGCGCGGTCCCGATCCCCGCATACGGCGGATTCTGTGCGCGACCCTCGCGCGCAGCTTCGACGCCGCGGTTCGCGGCGGCGCCGTGGAGCCGAGCGATTTACTCCTGGTAGCCGCGGAGCGCCTGCACGATCACGAGACCATCTCGAGCATCGCCGAAGCTTCCACGAACCCCGACGTGCGCTCACCCTTCGCCGCGTATGCTAGCTTCCTCGATCCGAAGTCGTTCGGCGCCTCGGATGCACCGGACGATCCCGTGCGCGGAGCAACCCCGCTGAAAAGCGGCGCGGCGCGGGCGAACGAGGTCTCCGCTCGGCTCAGAATGCTGAGCCACCGCTTGAGCGTCGGCGCGAGCTATCGGGGCGAGGCGCTCCGGAGGCTGATTTTCCGTCTCGCGCGCGCTCTCGAAGCCGTGACCGTGGCGCGGGGGCTTTCCGACCTTTCCGACCCCGGCTCGGGCACGGACGTGCCGGCGGAGCTCGAGGACGTCAGCGAAGGACTGCGACGGCTCGCTCGCGGGGCGCGGCGCCGCGTGCTCGACGACCACGCACCAGGCACCGAGGCTTCAGGCGACGGCACATCGCTCACCGTGCTGGTCGAGCGCGCCCTCGAGGAAGGCACGGGATTACGCGGATCCGATTTGAAGCGAGCGGCGTTCGAGCTCGGCTTCGGCCTTCCCACGCCGCTCGCCGCGGCAATCGACGACATCCTCTCGTGCCTTTCGGGCCTACCCCTGGCTGCGGCAACCGACGTCGCCGTCACGCCGCTCGAACGCCGGCGCGCCCCTTTGCCGGCCTGGCTCCTCCCGCACCGCACCATCGGCGCCTTCTACGTCGTGCGTCCCCTCGGCACCGGCGGCGTCAGCTCCGTGTTCGTGGCTCGCCGCATCGAGGAACGACACGACTCGAACGCCCAGTGCTTCGCGCTCAAGGTGCCCGACTACGATCCGACGACCGCGCGCAGCCTGTCGGAAAAGGAGTTCTTGCAGCTCTTCCGTGAAGAAGCCGGGGCCCTGCTTTCCTTGCCGCAACAGCCGAATCTGGCTCGCTTCGTGACGTTCGATCTCGGCTCCCGCCCGAAACCCGTCCTGGTGATGGAGCTCATCCCGGGAGCCGCGCTCGATCGCCTGCTGCGGGCCCGGTCGCTCAGCTCCGAGCGCGTCTTCGCGTACCTGGACGGCGTTCTGTGCGGCCTGGAAACGATGCACGGCGTGGGAGTCGGACACCTCGATCTCAAACCCTCGAACGTCATTTTGCGCGACGGCCGCACGCCCGTGCTCGTCGATTTCGGGTTGAGCGGGCGACAGCTACGGCCGGGGTGCGGCACGCTCGAATACTGCGCCCCGGAGGTGCTGGGCGTGTGCCCCGAAGATCATGCTCCGACGCCGATGCCCGCCGACATGTACGCGTTCGGTTGCATGGCCTTCGAGCTCTTGTTCGGCGAGCTCCTGTTCGACGCTCAAGACGAGATGGCGCTGGTCTCGCTCCACGTCTCTCACGACGGCTGGCCGCCGAGGCTCGCCAAACTCGGGGCCATGCCCGAGTTCTCCGAGCTCGCCATCGTGCTCGCGGCGTGCTTGCGACAAGATCCGCGGCGGCGCCCCGACGCGACGGCCATGCGCCGGGTTCTCGCCAACGTTTGCCGAACTTTGGAGGCGCACCCGTGGCCGCTCGCCACCAGTCTCGAGGCTCCGGGTCTCAGCGCCTAGCCGCTCGGCAACGTCGTACTTGCATTGCGAGCCATCCTGTGTCCCGATTCAGCCGTTGCTGGAGATTGAAAACCCGGTCGGGAGGGCGGTGCTCTGGACTCTTCTCTCGGGGCTCGCCGTCGCTTGCGACAGGGACGAAAAGACCCGGATTCGTCTGCTCGTCGGGAATGAACCCGCCGACAGCATCGAGTTCGTCCCGGTCACGTCCTTTGCCGAGTACGTGGAGCTTCCCGGCCTCGGCAACGAGTTTCGTATCACGCTCGCAGGGTACGGCGCTTCGTGCGAGAAATTCGTGCCGCCGGGCGACGGTCAAGCCAGCGTTACCGTGACCATCGTCACGCCGCCCGGCTCGGAGCCGAAACCCGGCGAGTACGCTTGGTCGGGACACGCCGCTCACGGAGGCACGAGCTCACGCCCGGAACGAGCCTATGCGCTTCCGACCGCGCGCATCGGAAACAAGAGCTACGGGTTTCCACCGGGCGGCTTCGTCACCATCACGGCCCTCAGGCTCTTGCCCCAAGGCGAAGCGGAAGGCCTGCTCGCTTTCGAATTCCCTGGTGACGGTGCGACTTCGGCCAAGGGCATTCAGGGACGCTTCGTGGCGAACATCTGCCGCTTCGATCAGGCAATGGAGCGCGAAAAGCCAGGCTCCACCTTGAAACCACGCTGAGTTCGCAACGGACGTCGGTTGCGCGTTTCAAATCGCGACCCGCGGGAAATACCGGCCCGTTTCCGCGATACCGACGCGTGTGGCGCGCGCCCGCGCGATGTAGTGTTCGCCAACATGACGCCGCGAACGTCGAGCCCCGGAATCGCGCGCTGCGCCGCGACGGCCCTTGGCCTGATCGCGCTCGCGTGCTCTGCAGCCAAACAACCGGAGACGCCGGCCGAGTCGGGCAGCGACGCGAGCGACGCCGGTGCCGATGCTCCCAGCCCGGACGCGGAAGCGCCGGGCACGATCACGAGCGGCGCATTCGGTGCCGATACGCCGGGCGGGCTCGGAGGCGCCGTCCTCCCGGTGACGACCCTGGACGCAAGTGGTCCCGGATCGCTGGCGGAGGCACTCGCGACGCCGGGGCCGCGCGTCATCGTATTCGAGGTCGGGGGCAGCGTCGATCTCGCGATGACGCGGCTCGATATCGTACAGCCCTTCGTGACGGTGGCCGGGCAGACGGCGCCGCCGCCCGGCATCACCCTGATCCGCGGCGGCATGCGCGTGATGACCCACGACGTCGTGATCCAGCACGTGCGCTTTCGCATGGGAGACGCCGGCACGACCGTTCCCGCCGGCTTCGAGCCCGACGTGACGACCGACGGCGCCGCCGCCCACGACGTGCTGTTCGATCACGTTTCGGTGGCATGGGGCGTCGACGAGAATCTCTCGGTTTCCGGGCCACGCTTCGACGGGCCGGAGGGGACGTCCCGCAACGTGACGATTCGCAACAGCATCATCGCGGAGGGTCTGAGAAACTCCGTGCACGAAAAGGGCGCGCACTCGATGGGCACGCTGGTGCACGACTACTGCACCGGCGTCGCCGTGATCCGCAATCTGTACGCGCACAACGACGAACGAAACCCGTGGTTCAAGGGCTTCGCCAGCGGTGCCGTCGTGAACAACGTGGTCTACAACCCAGGAAGGTGGGCCATGCGGCTCGGCGCGGTTCCGAACGAATGGACCTCCTCGGGCATCACGCCGGAAGGGCCTCGCGTCAGCATCGTCGGCAACTATCTGAAGTTCGGCGTGGACACACCCGCGAGCCAGACGATGGTCGGAACGAATTCAGCCGGCGCCGCATACCTCGAGGACAACGTCGCGCTCGACGCCGCGGGCTCGGCCGTGCCGATCGCCTCGGCCGCGGTGACCGTCCTCGCCGAAAAGCCCGCATGGCCCGCCAACATCGAAGTGCTTTCGGCCCTTCAGGCAGTCGACTGGGTGGTGGCTCACGCCGGAGCGCGTCCCCGCGATCGCGACGCCGTCGATGCCCGCATCGTCAGCGAGTTCTTGGCCGGCGGCGGCACGATACGGGACAGCCAAGAAGCCGTCGGGGGTTACCCGAGCGCCGAACCGGTGGAACGACGGCTCGACGTACCCGACGACGTGGCGCCCTGGCTCGAAGCGCTGGCCGCGGAGCTCGAATAGTCCCAAGTCGCGCGTTCCGATTCGAGCGTTATTTCGCGGCAGGCGGGCTGTCGAGGAGCTTGTTCTGGATGTCCCGCCGCGCCAAAAAGGCGGTGTACTCCGGATTTTGTTCGACCATCGCCAGGCTGAGCCCGCGCCGCCGTGCGTCTCGGATCTTCGTCAGCGCGGCCGTTTCCTCGCGGGCGGCGAGGTCGAGGGCGATCCCGAGGTTGAAAGCTTCGCCGAGGTCCGGCTCGAGCTCGAGAGCCGCTGCGACTTCCTTGCGCCCCGCTTCGACGTCTTCCATCTCCGCGTAAAGGCCGGCGCGGAGCGTGTTCAAGTGAGCGTCGCGCCCGGAAGACTTCTCGAGCGCGGTGACCGCCTGCAACGCCTCCTTGAACATCTTCTTCATGTAAAAATAGTCGATCGACATCACCTGTACCGACGCATCGTGCGGGAACGCTCGCCGGAAATCTTCCGTAGCGGCCAGGTATTCCGCGTCGTCGAGCATGCTGGCAGCCTGGACCCTGAACGTGAGCACGTTCTTGTCTTTCTTGAGAACCTCCGGCAGCGCCGCGTACGTCGCGAGGGCGCCTTTCGGGTCCGTGCGAGCGTTGCTCATCTTCATGATGCTGGGCAGGTGCTCGACGTAGGCGCTTTCCTTCTCGGTGAGGCGCTCCCACAGGCTTTTCTTCGCCTCGACGGCGACGGGCAAGAGGGTGCGGCGCAGAGTCTCGCTGACGAACTCCCCGGTGATGAGGACGTGAATATCGATGGCCTTGAGCTTGCCGTCCTGATTCACGACGACGTAGTCGTTGTAGTTGAACGCACCGTCGGCGTGCAGCAGCCGAAACTTCACGCGACGCTCGCCATCGATCACGCGGTTCTGCAAGAGCTTGTAGCCTCCGCCGCCGTTCAGCACGAGCTGCAATGCTTCGCTGAACTTCGCGGTCATGCCCCGTGCCGCGGCGGTCGCGTCGTGCCTCGACAACTCCAGGTCTCGCAAGCCACGCGCGATGATGGCCTCCGCGTCGACCAGCTCGCCGAGTCCGCGGCCCCCTTTTACCGCGCGCTCGATCTCGGACGCGAACTGCCGAGCTTCGGCCTCGGTTGCCGGGCGGCCGCGCACCTTTTCGGCGCTTGCGGAAGGCGCGGGCGAGAGCTGCTCGGCGACGAGCTTG
>DASWGX010000401.1:0-8570 GCA_036393455.1 Polyangiaceae bacterium | reverse complement strand
GCCTGCGGCACGACCCGGCCGGCCGGATCGGCATGCGCCGCAGGATGCGATGCCGGCACGCGAGCGCCGTTCGCGCGCCGGATCTCGACCTCGATGTCGCCCGAGCGCAGCCGAAACTCGCTGAACTGCGACGCGGACTGGATGAGCTGCACGATGCTCAGCAAGTCCTCGTAGGTGGGCGCGCGCTCGGCCGGCACGGCTGGGGCGCCCGTGCACGGCGGAGGCTTGCGGCGTCTTTTCATTTTCCGGAACCCGAAATTCCGTATTCCGGACATGTTTGCATGGCCCAACCGCGTTTGCAATAATGGCCGCGACCCGCCATGGCCCAACCGCTCATCATCACCGTCGCGATCACCGGCGCCGTGCCGAAGAAGGCGGACAACCCGGCCGTCCCGGTAACTCCCTCCGAGCAGATCGAATCGACGCACGAGGCGTTCGAGGCCGGCGCTTCGCTCGTGCACATCCATGTGCGCAACCCGGACCAGTCGCCGGGCTCCGACCCCGAGCTCTACGGCCGCGTCCAGGAGGGCGTGCGCAAGCACTGCCCGGGGATGATCGTTCAGTTCTCGACCGGCGGGAGGGGCCGGGGCCTATCGGAGCGCGGCTCGATGTTGAGCTTGTTGCCAGACATGGCGTCCCTCGCAACCGGCTCCGTCAATTTCCCGACCTCCGTCTACGAAAATCCGCCGGATTTCGTCGCCGAGCTGGCGGGGAGTATGAAGCGGCTCGGCATCAAGCCGGAAGTCGAAGTATTCGACCTGGCCATGCTTTATAACGCCGTCGAGCTCGCAAATACCGGCCTGCTCGAGCCGCCGCTTCACGTCCAGTTCGTGCTCGGGCTCAAGAACGCCCTCCCGGCCCGGCGACGAATCCTCGACTTCCTGGTCGAGGAGCTCGCGGAAGTTGCGCCCTCCTCCACCTGGACGGCCGCGGGCATGGGTCGCCACCAGCTAACGGTGAACCGCTGGTCACTCGAGCTCGGAGGACACTGCCGCACGGGCCTGGAGGACAACGTCCGTTTCGACGCGACGCGCCTCGCCGCGAGCAACGCGGAGCTTGTACGCCGTGTGGCAAGCTTGTGCACCAGCTACGGACGCGCCGTCGCCACCGCGGCAGAGGCGCGAAGGCTCTTGTCGCTGCCGGCCGCGCCGCGTACGACCGTTCCGACCGCGTGAGACTTGGCGCTATGGAAGCTCGGAAAGACGCAACGGACGACGGCATCGAGCAAGGCGGTATCCAGGCTCTGGCGCGCGTGGTCGAGCGCCTCGGGGGTACGCGTGTGCTGCTCGTCACCGGACCGAGCGCGCGTTTCGCCGATCGCGCAAGAGCGAGCCTCGGCGATCTTCTGGTAGCGATCTTCTCGGGCGCGCGGCGCCACGTACCGCAAGAAGTCGTCGACGCGGCGGGGCGCACCCTCACGCAGCACGGCGCGGACACGGTCGTCGCCCTGGGCGGGGGCTCTGCCGTCGGATTGGCAAAGGCGCTGCGCCTCGAGCACGACGTCCGCTTCATCGCCGTTCCCACTACCTACGCCGGCTCCGAGCGAACGCGCATGTACGGCGTGACCAGCGAAGGAGAAAAAACCACAGGGCGCGACGACCGCGCGCTCCCGGATGCCGTCGTCTACGACGAAGACCTCACGCTCGAGATGCCGAAGGCCCTCAGTGTGACGAGCCTCCTCAACGCCCTGGCGCATCCGGTGAGCGCGCTCTCGACGAAGAGCCTGGAAGGCGAGGCGCGAGCGCTCGCTGGGAACGCGATCCGCACCGTCTACGACGCCGTCGAGGGCCTGCTCCTCGACCCGATGAGCCGCCGCGTGCGCCGAACGGCCCTGATCGGAGCGGGCCTCGCAGCTCGCGTGCTCGAGACGGGAAAGCCCGGCCTACAGCACCGCCTGGCGCACGCGCTCGGCGGACGCTTCGATCTCGACCACAGCAGCCTGCACAGCGTGCTCCTGCCGCACTTCGTGTTCCACCTGCGCGCGACGGAGCCCGCGCTCGCTGCCGATCTCGGCGAGCTACTCGGCGTCGTCGATCCGGCGGCGACGCTGTTCGACGCGCTGAGCCGCGCGGGCGCCACGACGTCGCTCAAGGAAATGGGCGTCGAGATCGCGGATATCGATGAGTTCTTGAAGTCCGCGGAGCTGCCCGCCGAGCTCGTGCGCGCGGCGTTCCACGGCCGGCGGCCCTCGGCGCGTACTCGCCGCGAAGACTGGGGTCTGTCGGAGAGCGTCAGCGTGCACGGGCCGAAACTTGCCGACGCGAAGCGCATCGTCCTGGCGGTCCATGGGCGCGGCAGCAACGCCGACGCAATCCTGCGCCGGACGCTCGAGACGCTGGGCAACCCGCCGGATACGGCCATCGTGGCGCCGCAGGCGACGGACAATGCCTGGTACGCGGCCCGCTACTACAGCCCCCGCGCGGAGATAGGCCCGGCGCTGCCCGCGGCGCTCGAGGAACTGCGCCGCGCGCTCGCGCGCATCGAAGAGCTCAACCCGAGCGCCCCGCTCTCGCTCTTCGGGTTCTCGCAGGGCGCCTGCCTCGTGCTCGAGCTCTGCGCGACGTACTCCCGGCCGCTCGCGGCCGTGGTCGCGCTCTCGGGCGCGCGCATCGGCGTCCCGGCCGATCAAGAGCCCGTAGCGCGAGCCGTTACCGGCACTCCGGTGCTGCTCGGAGCGAGCGACGAGGATCCGTGGCTCGTTCACGAGGACGTGGAGCGAGCTTCCGAAGCCTTCGAGCTTGCCGGCTGTCGCGTCGTCACGCACTTCGTTCCCGGAGAAGAGCACGCGGTGCACGTGGTGCATCGCTTTCTGGCACGCGAGCTCTTGCTGGGAGAGAAACGCGACCACCTGTTCGGCTACCGGAATCACCACGAGAGCGAGGCTCTACGCGGCGCGTTGCCGCGCGCGCAAAATACGCCGCGCAAGGCTCCCCTGGGCCTCTACCCGGAACAGATCAACGGAACTGGCTTCCTGGCTCCGCGCAGCGAGAACTACCGAACCTGGATGTATCGCATTCGTCCGAGCGCGGCCCTGGGCTCGCTGACGCCGCTCCCCCACCCCACCTTCGCCGCCGACTTCGCGAACGCGCCACCCGAGCCCAACCTCGCCGGCTTCGCGCCGCTCCCCCTTCCCGAAGCAGCGACGGACTTCGTGGACGGTATTGCCACCGTCGGAGGCGCGGGCTCGCCGAACCTGCGGCGAGGCTACGCCGTTCACGTCTACGCGGCGAACCGCAGCATGGACGGCCGCGCTTTCGTCGACGCGGACGGGGACCTCCTGCTGTTGCCCGAGCTCGGCCGGTTGACGCTTCAGACCGAGCTCGGCCTCTTGGACGTAGCTCCGGGCGAGCTCTGCATCATTCCGCGCGGGCTGCGCTTCAGCGTCCACCTGCTCGACGGCCGTGCGCGCGGTTACGTCGGCGAGGTGTTCGGCCGCCACTTCGAGCTCGCCGACCGCGGACCGGCAGGCGCCAACGGCCTCGCCGAAGCGCGTCACTTTCGCGCCCCGACTGCTTGGTACGAGGACCGCCTCAGGCCGGGGTATCGCATCACCACGAAAGTCGGCGGTCGCCTGTACCGCGGCGACGCCGACTTTTCGCCGTACGACGTCGTTGCATGGCACGGCAACTACGCGCCTTCGGTCTACGACCTCGCGCTCTTTTCCCCGATCGGAGCGGTGCGCGTCGACCACGCCGACCCCTCCATTTACACCGTCGTGAGCGCGCCGCTCGACGAACGCGGGCATAACCTGCTCGACTTGGTGGTCTTCCCTCCGCGCTGGGAAGTCACCGAGCACACGTTTCGCTTGCCGTACTTTCACCGCAGCGCCACGACCGAGTTCAATGGCATCATTCGCGAGCGAGCCCCGCGGGAGGTCTTCGTGCCGGGCGCCTATTTCCTGACGCCGGGGATGGCTCCGCACGGCCCTGGCGGGCGGGCGGTCGAGCGCGCGCTCGCGGACGACGCTTGCGCGGACCGACCGGTGAGGCTCAGCAGCGACTCGCTCTGGTTTCAGTTCGAAAGCGCGCTGCCGTTCTCGCTGACGAGCTTTGCGCGCGAAGCTCCCAATCGCATCGAGGACTGGCGCTCGGTGTGGGAGACTTACCGCCCCCACTTCGATCCGTACGGCACGGGCGATCCCTGAAGAGCCGTCCAGCCCCTCAGCCGGCAAGCTCGCGCGCCAGCGCTCCCAAAACCTCCGGCGCTACTCTTTGCGTCCGAGGTCGAAGACGCGCTTTCCGTCGCGGACGACCGGTACGTTCACCTCGAGCATGCTCAAGCGCACCTCGCGGATGCGGCCCGGACCGCGAGCGTCGCGAATCCTGAGCCGTTCTCCATCGCTCGAGAGCACGTCGCAGAGGCCAAAAGAGAAGTGGTGTACCCTGTCGCCGCGCTTCGGCGGCACGATTGGTTCCTCCTCCGTCGCGCCGTGCTCCCGCGCTGCCGCGCGGGCTCGGGCCGCCCAACCCGCGCCCCCCGAGGCCGTTCGCGGCGGTTCGTCCTGCTCGGCCTCCGGCGGCTGGCCGGGGGCCTCGAGCGAAGCTCCTGCGGCGACCGCTTGCTGCCCATCGCCTCCGGCTTCGCCCGATTCCAGCGAATAGTGAATCCACACGCCGTGGGAAGTAGCCCTGAGCAAGTGGCCCGCGACGAGCTCGGACTGCTTGTTCTGCTCTCGGACCAAAACGACGCCGTAGGGACCGCCGACAGGCCCCGACAGCGTCACCAGAGCATGGCGGCTCCGGAGCGCCCGCCGCGGATCGGCTCCGACACCGGAGAGCCGAAGCTCGACCTCGTCGACGTGACCGGTCGCCTGCACCCAGCGTGACAACGGCGGCGCATCGCGTTCGATGGCGGCCACGAGCTCGTGCCCAGGCGGCAGGTGACGAACGCGCGGGAATTCTTTGCTCATCGGTGTCAGACGTAGTGCAGCAGCGCATCTTCGACGGAGCGGGCGTAGCCGCCGCCGAACAGATTCACGTGGACCAAGAGCGGGTAGAGTTGATACAGGGGCACGCGCTCCGCATGCCCCGCCGCGAGCGGGTACGCTTCCGCGTAGGCATCGAAGACGCGCGCGCCGAAACCCCCGAACAGCCGCATCATCGCGAGATCGATTTCCCGGGAGCCGCCGTAGACGGCTGGGTCGATCAGCGCCGGCTCGCCGGTGTCCGTCGCGTGGAGATTACCGCCCCATAGATCACCATGCAGTCGCGCTGGCGGCTCGGACGCGCCTGCTAGATCCGGCAAGCGAGCGACCAAGCGATCGAAGCGCCGGGCCGTCGCGGGCGACAGACGTCCGCCTTCGAGCGCCTTGCCGACCAGCGGCAAGAGACGCCGCTCGGCGTAAAAACTGGGCCAATCGCCGGCCGGTTCGTTCGACTGCGGCAACGACCCGATGAAATTGTCATGCTCGAGGCCGAAGCTCGGTGCTCCGGAGCGATGGAGCGCCGCGAGCCCGCGTCCCAGCCGTTCCTCGAAGTCGCGAACGCGCGCGCCGGGGTCGACGAACTCGAGCACGAGGAATGCCGGCTGCCCCGGCTCGGAAACGGCGATGACCTCGGGCACCGCGAGCGCGCGAGCTTGGGCGAGCCAGCGCAGGCCGCGTGCCTCGGCGGGAAACATGTCGCGCGGCGAGCGCGCGTTGCACTTGGCGAACACCCACCTGCCGTCGGCCAGCTCGAGCGCGAAAGCGTCGTTGATGTCGCCACCGCCGAGCCGTCGCGCGGCGTCGATCGCAACGCCGAGCCGCGCCTGGATCGCTCGCCGCACTTCCGCGTCCATCACGAGCTCCGCGCGCGCACGATGTGCTCCAAGAGGCCGGCACACGCTGCGTGGCACAGGTCCAGCACTTCTTCGAAGCCGCTCGCCCCGCCGTAGTACGGGTCGGGCACCGAAGCGTCGCGAGGCGACGCGGGATCGAACGAGCGCAAAAGCGAGAGCTTGTCCGCCGCGTGCACGGGCGCGCCGCGGCGCAAATGGTCGTAGTTTTCGCAATCCATGGCGAGCACGTAGTCGAAGCGGGCCCAGTCGTCGGGTCGAAACTGGCGCGCCCTGCCCCTGAGCTCGACGCCGCGCGCCCGCGCGGCTTCGCGAGCGCGCCGATCGGGCGGCTCGCCGGCGTGGTAGGCGCCGGTCCCGGCGCTGTCGACCTCGATTCGCTCCGAGAGCCCGGCCTCCGTCACCAGATGCCGCATCACCCCCGCGGCGGTCGGCGAGCGGCAAATGTTGCCGAGGCAAACGAAGCAAACGCGGACCTTTTCCATCGAGCCGTCCCCGGCGCGCCAACGCCGCGCCGGACTCCTGCGTTCTAGCCGCTCCGCGCCATGAGCGCTAGAAGGCCGAAGATGGGTACCCTGAAAGGAAAAACGCTGTTCATCAGCGGCGCCACGCGCGGCATCGGCAAGGCGATCGCGCTCAAGGCCGCCGGTGACGGCGCCAACGTCGCGGTGCTCGGCAAGACCGAAGTGCCGCACCCGAAGCTACCGGGAAGCGTCCGCGATACGGTGCGCGAGGTCGTCGCCGCCGGCGGCAACGCCGTCGCGTGCGTCTGCGACATCCGCTTCGAGGACCAGGTGCTCGCGAGCGTCGAGCAAACCGTGAAGGCGTTCGGCGGCATCGACGTCGTCGTCAACAACGCGAGCGCCATCAGCCTCACGAACACCGAGGCCACCGAGCTCAAGCGCTTCGACTTGATGTCGAACGTCAACGTGCGCGGCACGTTTCTGTGCACGAAGGCTTGCCTACCTCACCTGAAAAAGTCCGAAAACCCGCACGTGCTGGCGCTGGCGCCTCCGCCTTCGCTCGACCCGAAGTGGTACGCGCCTCACCTCGCGTATAGCCTCGCGAAGTTCGGCATGAGCCTTTGCGTGCTCGGCTGGGCGCGTGAATTTGCGCCGTACGGGATCGGCGTCAACGCCCTCTGGCCGAAGACGATCATCGCGACTGCGGCGGTGAAGAACCTCTTCGGCGGCGATACAACGGTGGCACGCGCGCGCAAGCCCGAGATCGTCGCCGACGCCGCGCACCTCGTCCTCACCCAGGAGAGCCGGAGCTTCACCGGCCGTTTCTGCATCGATGAAGACCTTTTGAGGGAGCACGGCGTCTCGGACTTCACCGGCTATGCCGTCGACCCCGACGTTTCGCCGCTACCCGACCTGTTCGTCTCACCCGATTGAGGCCAATCGGGAATCGCCCCGTAGCGCACGAGGCCGACGGCGAATCCGGCGCCGTGGGAAACGTGGAGCACCGGGAAGATCGCCCAGGTCAGCGGCACGGTGCCGAGACCGTGGCGCAGGCCGACGCGAGCGGCTTCGCACGCCGTCAGGACCGCGTACGCGCCGAACGCGAGGGGGGCCGCACGCCGGAGCCCGGGCACGATGACGAGAACCGCCGCGCCGGCAACGGCCGAGAACGGCAGCGCCGAACGCCACGAGAGGAAGCGTCGGTGCTTGAGCAGCGTGCGTGCGCGCCCGTACCCGTAGCGAAAGTACTGGCGCGAAAGCGCGCGAAAGCCCGAGCGCGGGTAGTAGTAGACTTCGATTTCCCGCGACAGATAGATGCGCCCGCCGGCGTTGATCAAGCGCTGATTGAGCTCCGCGTCTTCGTTCGTCACGGCGTTCGGGTCGTACAAGCCCACCCGATCGAACACTTCCCTGCGAAAGGCCCCCAGGAACACGGTATCGACGAAACCCTCTTTGCTGGCAGAGCGGTACGCGGCGCCGCCCACGCCGAGCGGACTCTCGAGGGCCGCACACAAGGCACGCTGAAACCGTGTCTTGTGGCGCGGGCGCTGAGCGCCTCCGACGTTGTCGGCGCCGGTCCGTTCGAGCACGTCGACGCACGCCTCGACGTAGTTCGGCGCGTACTCGCAATGCACGTCCATGCGCACGACGATTTCGCCCCGGGCCTCGCGGATCATCCGGTTCATGCCCGGCGCCTGCAACCTCTCTTTGGAGTCGAGAACCCTGAGCCGGGCGTCTGCTTCGGAAAGCCGCGCGAGAATCTCGCGCGTGCCGTCGTCGCTGAGGCCGTCCGCGACGAGGATCTCCATGCGGTCGGCAGGGTAGGTCTGCGCGAAGATAGTGCGCACACACGCCTCGACGAAGCCGGCCTCGTTGTAGCACGGTACCGCGATCGTCACGAAAGGTCGGGCTCGACGCGTTCCCGGTGCGGCCGCCGCGGTCATCGGACGCACTTATAGCCGATGTCTGCCCGCTCGACCGGAGTCGCGGCAGAGAAGCGCATCGAGTAGGCTCGCTCCATGCAAGCCGCGGCAGAGAGCGACGACTCGGCCAGGCCTGCGTCACGTCTGTGGTCGGCCCTGTCGCGCCGTACCAGCGGCGGCCGCTTCATCGCGGAAATCGACGGCTTGCGCTTCGTCGCGATCGCCTGGGTCTTGCTCTACCACGTCCGCTCGCTGCGCGGTCCGGACGTCGCGTTCCCGCTACACGTGGTGACGGCCTCGGGTCATTTCGGCGTGGAGCTGTTCTTCATGGTGAGCGGGTTCGTGCTCGCCTTGCCGTTCGCCAAGGCGCACTTGAACCAAGCGCCCGCGCCGTCGCTCAAGTGGTACT
>DASWGX010000400.1:0-5497 GCA_036393455.1 Polyangiaceae bacterium | reverse complement strand
AGGTAACCCTGCAACAGGTCGCAACCGAGCGACAGCAAGGTATCCCGCTCTTCGATAGTCTCCACGCCTTCCGCGATGGTGAGCAGCTGCATGTCTCTACAGAGGGCCGTCATCGACGCGACGACGCGCTGCTGAACCGGGCTCTCGTGAATGCCTCGAACCAGCGACATGTCGAGCTTGACCATTTCGGGTTCGAGCAGAGCAAACGTCGTGAGGCCGGCGTAGCCGGTGCCCAAGTCGTCGACCGCGATACGAAAGCCCAGCTTGCGCAGCTCCGTGACGGTTTCCTGGACATTCTCTACCCTTTGCAGCGAGGCTCGCTCGGTGAGCTCGAAGACGACGCGATCGGCGATGCCGGCAAGCTCGGACGCACTGTCGATGAGGTTCGGATCGGCGAGATCCTGGGGGTGCAGGTTGACGAACAACGTCCACGGGGTGTCGGTTTCCAGCACGGGCTCGGCGGCGCGCCGCCGAATCGATCGGCCGAGGCGCGCCAAGGCCCCGAGGCGTTCGGCAGCCTTGAGAACGTGTCCCGGCTCCGGAAGGCGTGACTCGTCGCTTCGGAGCAAGGCCTCGTAGCCGAATACCCGCCGGTCCCCCACGCTCACGATCGGTTGGTAGGCGACCCAGAACGTTTCCAGCATGCTCTCGAAGGTGCTTTCGAGATCGGCGCCCTCGAGAACCGCGTCGTCCCGGCCGTTGAGCGCCAGCGCGCTGCGTTTCGCCTGCGCGAAGCGGCATATCTGCACGGCGCGCTCCACGGTGGTGCGGAGCAACTGCGGTTCGAACGGCTTCACGATGTAACGGAAGGCCCCGAGCTCGACCGCCTCGGCGGCGGTCTTGACGTCCGGCAGCCCGGTGACGAGCACGACCGGCAGGTCGCTATCGTGAATGCGGATCGCCCTGAGAAGCTCCACGCCCGACATGCCGGGCATGGAAATGTCGCTCACGACAGCCTGAATGCCGCCGTGAGCGATGCGTGCGACGGCATCGCTCGCGCGTGAAAACGTTTCGATGAAATACGGGCAGCGAGCCAGGCAGCGGGCGTGAGCCTGGAGCGCCAGTCCGTCGTCGTCGACCAGGAGCACCGTGTCCCGGCGTTCGGAGCGGGGGTCAATGTCGTTCATCGAAGCCCCCAACGGCACACCGCTCACCCCAATTGAGGTTTTTGTTCGCCAGGCTTTGGAAAACGAGGTCGGTTCGGGTACCACACGTCGGGTGGTCTCCTCGCGCCGGGGGCCCCGGGCGCGCCGCTAGCGCCCGAGGTCGAAAGAGAGCGTTTGCGACGCACCTCCCACGATGAACGGCGCGTAGCTCAAGGTGAGACCGCGCGCGCTGCGGGGGATTTCGAACGTCACGTAGCCGCTCGCCTCCTCCTCCTTGTCGATGCGCTGGGAACGGAGCGATGGCCGGCATCCGGCCAGGGTGGGGCGGTATTCGTTGCCGGACTCGTCCTTGAGCAGGGCGTGGAACGGGCTCACGGGGACCTGCCGCCCGGTGAGCCCGGCAAGGGTCACCTTGACGCCGAGTAGAAAGTTCTCCGGTCTGGGCTCGAAGTAATCTTCGACTTTGCACTCCCTGAGCTCGGACACGATGAGCTCGTAGTCGGTGGCCGACGCCTTTTCCCCGACGGCGTGGCGCGCCGCGGGCGGATGCGCAGCATCGACCGTCGGCGGCGTGAGCGAAAGGTCTCCCGCGTCGTCCGGCGCCGGGGCGCCCTGGCTGGGTCCGGCCTCCTCGAGCGGGGCTGCTTCTTCGCGCGCTCCGGTCTCCGTGGTTGCGCTCCGTTCGCAGCCGGACGGCCCGTGCAAGATGGCGAACGCGAAAACGGTTGCGTGTCGGGTAGTGAACAACGCTCCGAGCGTACTATCGATCCAGCGCTATCGGCTTCGAAGCGATCGATTTTCCGCTCTGAAGGCGAGGGGCGTAAAGAAACGCAAGAGCTGTCGCTTGCGCGGGAACCTCGAAATCGACGAAGCCCCTTGCGGTTTCGCCGGCCGAAAGGGGCGGGCCGGCAAGGTAGGGCCGGCACGCGCCGAAGCGGGCTCGGTACGAATCGTGCTGCTCGTCTTCGAGCACACCGTAAAAGAGGTTCGCGGCGATCGGCTCCGTTCCGGTCGCCTCGACTTCTACCTCTACGCCGAGGCGGCCGATCTCGGGCGAGGGCGTCTCGTGAGGGAGGGGCGGGCAGGAGCGCACGCCGAGGATCCGGACGGCGAAGGGGGGTGCCGGCGAGCCGCTGTCTCGGCCGCCCTCGGCCGCGCGCGGTTCGTCGCACGCGGCGAGCGGCGCACACAGAGCAAGGGCTGCCATGGCTCGGCTCCAACCGCTGCGGTCCGCATGGCCGTCGTATCTCGTCGCCACGACTCCGTTCCTAACTCATCCCGCGAACCAAGTCGGCGCTGGTTTTGCTTGGCTGGCCGGATGGCCGAGGCCCGAGTACCATGCCGGCACCCTGACCACTCCTCCGTCCAAGGCTGGGCCGTCTCCGCTCGTCAAGGACCGCGTGTTGAGCGAGCGGGCCGTCGTCGCGATCGTCGCCGCGGTTCAGTTCGTCAACATCCTCGACTTCATGATGGTGATGCCGCTGGGCCCGGACTTCGCCGCGGCTCTCGACATCCCGACGTCGTACATCGGCCTGCTCGGGGGCAGCTACACGGCGTCCGCCGCGGTCTCCGGCATGGTGGGCTCTTTCGTGCTCGACAGGTTCGATCGGCGGCGTGCGCTCGGCGCGGCAATGCTCGGTCTCGTGCTCGCGACGGCCCTGGGCGGCTTCGCGACGGGCCTTTCGAGTCTGCTTTTCGCGCGTCTGATCGCCGGTGCCTTCGGCGGCCCCGCGACTTCGATTTCACTCGCGATCGTGACGGACGCCGTGCCCGCGTCACGTCGCGGCCGCGCCGTCGGAGTCGTGATGGCGTCGTTTTCGCTCGCTTCGATTCTGGGCGTTCCGGTGGGGCTCGAGCTCGCGCGGTGGTTCGGCTGGCGAGCGCCCTTTTTCGCAGTGGCGACGCTCGGCGCCGTGGTGACGGCGTTGGCCATGTGCCTGCTGCCCGCCATGCGCGGGCACCTGGAACGCGCCGGGCGCGAGCCCGCCGAGCAGCGCCTCTTCGATCCGCTGGCAAAGCTGTCCTTGTGTAGCACCGCGCTGGTGATGCTGAGCGTTTTCGCGGTGGTCCCCAACATCTCGGCCTTTCTTCAGCACAACCTAGGCTACCCGCGCGAGCACCTGGGCCTACTCTACCTTGCGGGAGGCGCGGTCAGTTTCGTGGCGTCCCACGCGATGGGTAAGCTCGTCGACCGCTTCGGCGCGACCAGGCCGATAGCCTTCGGGACGCTGCTCTTCGCGACGGCGATGTGGTTCGGCTTCGTCGATTCCGTCGGCTACGAGCACGTCATCTACGTTTTCATCCTGCTGATGATGTCGGCGAGCGTGCGAGGTGTCCCCCTGCACACGCTCGCCAGCAGGGTCCCGCGCCCGGCGCTCAGGGCTCGCTTCATGTCCGCGCAGTCCGTGGTGCAGCACGTCGCTTCCGCGGTGGGCGCGTCCGGGGCCGCGTTCTGGCTCGACGCCGAGCCAGACGGCCGCTTGATCGGCATGCAGAACGTGGCGCTCGCCGCCATCGCTTTTGCGTTGCTCGTGCCGTGGCTCGCGCAGCGGCTCGAGCGCGGGGTGATTGCGCGCGAACGGAGCGCCTCGTAGGCTTGCCTCCGCGCGTTTCAGGGAGGCCGGGACGTCATCGCCACGACGTCGTCGAAGTAGACGCTCCACGAGGAGGTGGTCTCGTTGAGGACGCCGAGGCCGACCGAAACCGTGGCGGCCGTGTCGTCGGCGAAGACGGCGTTGCACCCGCTCGAAGCCGGCACGCCGTTGACCGACACGCCGATCGTGCCGTCTCCCGACGCACCGAAGACGACGTCGTTCCATAGCGCGAAGTCCAGCTCTTCCGTCACCTCGCACTCGTCGAGAAAGGCCGGGCCGCCCGTGTAGTCCCGCTGGACGAATCTTTTTCTAGCACCGCTCGCCCCAGCTCGAGGCGGGCAAAGTCCCGAGCTCGCTCGAGCGCAGATCGCGACCCGGGCGGCGCGCGCTTGCTCGCGGGGACGCGACGCGGCAGGGTCAGGCTCGACGATGTCACTTTCGCACCTGCTACGACACCTTTTCGCTTCTATCCTGCTTTGCGCGCCTTTCTGGGTCTGTGGGTGCTCGAAGACGCAGGAAGCTTCCGAAGCGTCGCCGGTCGCCGCGTCGGCATCCGCGGCCCCGAGCGCCGGCGCGGCGTCGGGCTCGGACGTCGCCGTGAAGGCCGGTATTCCGATTCCGCGCGAGCGCGTTCTCGATCAGGTAAACCGCGACCGGCTCCCGGTATATGCGGGTAAGACCGGAACCGTGCGCGGGTTCGTCGTTGCCACGGGAGACCCGGCCCCCGAAGCGGCGGAGTTCGTCGCCACGATCCCCGACAAGTGCCCGCTCGCGCGCGAGTTGTATTCGACCTTGTTTCGCGAGGGCATGAACCGGGCTCTCGCCGACGTCTTCGTGTCGGTGACGGGTTACGAGGGCTACATCCCCGCCAAGAACGAGAGGGTCCTCGTCGAAGCCCGCGGCTGTACCTGGCAGACGCGCACGATCGGCGTCATGTACGGGCAGCGCCTCGAAGTCATCGCCGCGGACATGACCACCTACGCGCCGAAGCTCGTCGGCGCGCAGATGCCGGCACAGATGTTCGTGATGCCACGCGGGGAGCCGGTGGCGCTGTATCCGAACCAATCTGGCCGTTACCTCTTGGTCGACAGCTCGCACCCGTTTTCCAGCGCCGAGGTACTCGTGGTCAAATACCCGACGTTCGACGTGACCGGGCTCGACGGGCGCTTCGAGATTACCGGCGTCCCACCGGGCAAGCTCACGCTCGGAGCGGTCCTGCCAGCCATTCGCCAGGCGGTGGAGCAGCCCGTCGAAGTCGTGGCCGACGAGGTGACGGAGGTACGAATCCGGATTCCGTTCGACGCCAGTCTCGTCGCACCGGCGTCGGCGGCGAAACCTATGGGGTCGGCTCCGTAGCGCTGCTCTCCAGGCCCAGCCGCTCGCCGACTCGCCGCACCAGATGCGAGAGCAACGCGTCGTCGTGTCCCGGCTCCGTCCGGCCGTCGGTTGCTCCGGTCGCGGCGAGCCACGCGATAGCCGCGGCGCTTCCGACGTGCCACTCGAGCCGTTCGGCGAACAGGAAGCGAGCCCAGTCGTTGAGAGCGCCACGATTCGGCGAAACGGTAGCCTGCGCGTCCGCCAGCGTTCCGGCCGCGAGAAATGCTTCGTCCGCCGTGACAGCGACCGCGATGGCCGCGTTCGGATCCCGGGGGTCGCGGGCCGCCGCGGCCCGGCCCTGTTGGGCGGCGAGGGTCCGCTTTCCGAGCGACAAGGCGCGAAATGCGACGACCGAGGCGTCCATCCCGAGCGCCAGCGCGCAGCGGTTTGCCGCGACGAGATCGTCGGCGAGTAGCGCTT
>DASWGX010000399.1:0-3244 GCA_036393455.1 Polyangiaceae bacterium | reverse complement strand
AGTTCGTGCGCAGACGCACGAAGCGGCGCTCGTACTCCTCGGCGTCCTCATCGCGCACCGCGTTGCCGACGCCGAAAAAACGATCCGGATAGCGCTGGACCTCGAGGTGCGCCTCCAGCCGGTAGTCGTTGTGTGCGAAGTTGAGGACCGGCAAGAGCTCGACGATCACTTGCCGCTTCAGAGTTGCCGACGCGAGCGCGCTCAGCGTCGTCGGGTGACTTCCCGCGTCGAGCCGGAAGTAGTGCATCAAAAAGCCGCCGAGCTGGAGGCTCGTCTCGGGCGCGTAGCTGACGACCGGAAGCACGATCCATCCTGCGCGCTGCTCGGCGGCCGCGCCCGCGTCGTCGGCGCGGCGCTCCGCGGGCGCGTCGCGCGTTCGCGCTCGCTCGGCCGGCGTATCGTTTGCCGCGCCGGCGTTCGTCGCGCCGACGAGGGCCGCCAAGAACCAGAGACCTCCGAACCTCCGAACTTGACGCATGCCGGCCGTGACCGAGAGTCTATCGTGCCGGCACTTCCCGTTTCACGGCTCTCGTCGAGAGCGGGCGCCAGTCTCACCGAGGGCCGGGCGTCGTGCCGAGCCGTTGGGGCGCCAGGTTGCCCGGCCCGCCGAGCCCGGCGAGCACGGCGACCGAAGACGCGGCGATGACGGCGGCCAGCAAGAACACCGTGCGGTAGCCGAAATGGCTCGCGACACTGCCGAAACCGAGCGTGCTCGCCACCATGCCGACGTTGAACGAGCCCATGAGGTACGTCAGCGCGGCGCCGCGCGCTCGCGCGTGGACGCTTTCGACGGCGAGCGCGCTCAGGGCCGGCCACAAGGTCCCGTGCGCCAGCCCAAGCCCGAGACCGAGCGGAAATAGCCAGCCTTCCCGGAGCGAGCCGGTGAGAAACACGACCAGGACGTACAAGCTTGCTGCCATCACCGCGACCGGCTTGCGCCCGAATCGATCCAGCCATCCGCTGAGCCCGACGCGAACGCCGAAGGCCGTCAGCGTGTAGCCGACGAACAGATCGGACAGCTCGTGGATGCCGAGCGACAGCGCGAGCGGTTGATAGAACGTCGCGACCGTCCCGAAGCAGACGCCGATCACGACGCAGGCGTAGACGGCTCTCACGTAGCCGGACGAGAGCAGCCCGCTCGTCGCGCTCCGCGAAGCCGGCGCTTCGCGCCGCTCGTGCAAGAAGAGCGACCCGGCGGCGGCGGTGCCGGAAAACGCCGCGGAGCCGACGAACACCGACGTCCATCCGAATGCCATCGCGGCGTACTCGGCGATCGCGGGCGCGATGGCATTGGTCGAGAGCATCGCGGCCCCTTGCAGGGCAATCGCTTGACCGAGCCGCGCCGGCGGGGCGAGGTCCGCCACCACCGACGTCATCGCCGAGAGGTAGACCGTGAAGGCGACCCCTTGCAGAGCGCGCAGCGTGTACATCCCGGCGCCGAGCTCCGGCGCGGCGGCGAAGCCGAGCGAGCTCAGCACAATCAGCGCCGAGCCGAACGCGAGCAGCCAGTGACGCCCCACCCGATCGATGTACCGCGCGAGCAAGAACATGACCGCCACCGACGCGATCGGACCCGCGGCGACCATACGCCCGATGCTCTCGGCGCCGGCGTGGTGCACCTCCGCCAGGTACTTCGGAAGCAGGAGAAAACTCGAAAAGCCGAGCCCGAAGAAAAACTGCAGGCCGAGCGCGAGAACGAAACGCGGTGTGAACAGACGCGAAGACATGGCGGGCTCTTTTCGTGCGGGCCCTCTGCTCGCGCCGGCCGGGAGAGCTTCAGAAATCGAAAAACCCTCTCGGCCGTGGGGCGGAGAGGGCTTCGTATCGGGAACATCAACGGTTCAGCGCCTCATCCGCCTCCTTCGAGGATCACCACCTGTCGGGTGGCAAGCTTTCCAGCAGCCCGCCAGCGGCAACAGAGGCGCATCGCCATCGTGGCGGCGTTTTAGCTCCGGGGTGCGGGAACGTCAAGGGGCGCGAGTGTGATCTCGTACCGATCCAGACAGAAGCCGCTTAGGGCGCGCGAATGGCCGAGTCGATCGATTGGCCGATCAAGCAGGGGGCGACGATGGGGGATCGACAAGATCGCCTCGGCATGATCTACGTTCGGGGTGGACGCGGAAAGGTCGGTTCGCCAGAAGTGGCGCCTCTTGAAGGCGACCATGAATGAGCGAGCGCGCCGACTTTGGGCCGGTGCCGAAGCGGGGGCGATCGGCCACGGCGGGGTGGCTGCGGTAGCCCGTGCGACGGGCATGGCAATCAGCACGGTGAGAAAAGGCCGCGACGAGGCTCGTGCTGGCGCGCGACTCGAGGATGTCGTCAACGTACGGCGCAGCAGCGGGAAGAGACCCTACGAGGCCGAGCATCCCGAGGTGTGGCCTGCGCTTGAGAGACTCGTCGATCCCGTTACTCGGGGTGACCCGGAGTCGCCGCTGCGTTGGACGTGCAAGAGCACGCACGTACTGTCTGCCGAGCTGTTCGTGCAGCACGGGATTCGGATCAGTGACAAGACGGTGGCCAAGCTGCTTCGGGAGCACGGCTACAGCCTCCAGGCGCCGAACAAGTCGGTTGAAGGCACCCAGCATCCGGACCGCAACGCGCAGTTCGAGCACATCAACGCCAAGGCAAAGGACTGCGTCGAACGCGGCGTTCCGGTGATCTCCGTCGACACCAAGAAGAAGGAGCTGGTCGGCAACTTCAAGAACGCCGGACGCGAGTGGCAGCCGCAGGGCGAGCCCGAGCTGGTGGACGTCCACGACTTCCCCAGCGACGCCGTTGGCAAGGCGATCCCGTACGGCGTGTACGACGTCGCCGCCAACGACGGCTTCGTCAGCGTGGGCATCGATCACGACACGCCGGTATTCGCCGTGACCTCAATCAAAGCCTGGTGGAAACAGGTCGGTTCGAAGCGCTACCCAGACGCCCGCGACATCTTCATCACCGCCGACGCAGGCGGCAGCAACAGCTATCGATCGCACGTGTGGAAGCAGCAGCTTCAGCGCGTCGCCGACGAGCTCAACGTCGCGATCCACGTCAGCCACTTCCCGCCGGGCACCAGCAAGTGGAACAAGGTCGAACACCGACTGTTTTCGTTCATCTCGATCAACTGGCGCGGCAGGCCGCTCCGGACCTACGAAACAATCATCAGCCTCATCGGAAACACGACCAACCGCGGCGGTCTCATCGTCCGTGCGCGGCTCGACCGCCGCAAGTATCCCATCGGCAAGAAGGTCTCTGCCAAGGA
>DASWGX010000398.1:0-16090 GCA_036393455.1 Polyangiaceae bacterium | reverse complement strand
CGCGCCTCGAAGGGGGCATCGGTGAGTCTGAGCTCGGTGCCGTCGTCCCAAGTAGCGCGAAAGCGCCGGTAGCCGAGCGCTACCTCGACCGCGAGCCCGACGCGATCCGGATCGGAGTTCGCGCGCAACGCGACGGCCCAGAAGTCGGTGTCACCGCCCGTTTGACCCCCGTGAAGATCCGCTTCGAACGACTCCCCGTCGCCGAGCTCGCCTCGCTCCCACAGCGCGAACAGATTGTAGTTTCTGCCGAGCCGCGCACCGACGTTCAGCTCGAAGCTGGGCCCTGAGGACGCGAACTCGCGCCAGCCGCGCCCGATGAAGAAACGCGGATCGGTGGGATCGACCTCCGCCCACAGGTTGCCGTGCGGAAAAAACCAACCCAGGCGAACACCGGCCCAGAGCGCCGTTTTCGGTGCGGTATGGCGCGGCTCCGGCGGCGGTGGAGGCTCATAGATGATCGACGGCCCGTAGCCTGGAGGCACGCCTGGCGGTGGGGGCTCGTACACGGGTTCCTGCTCTCCGCGCGGCGCTCGCGGTGCGCTTTCCGCAGCTGGAGGTGGGGCCTGGGCAGCAGGCGCGCGCTGCGCCGGGTCGCTTCCGGTTGCCGGAGGCGGCGCGGGATCGAGATAGAACTGGTCGGACGGCGGCGCCTCCCCGGTCGTCTCTTCGGGTGGCTGGGCGGCAGCGGAAACGGCCCATGCCAAGCCGCTCGCTAGGCCACTCGCGAGGCCACCGGTGACGAGGCCGAGCGTGCGCTGGTATCGCATTGCGACGACCATAGCACTGCTGATTCGACTCGCCGCCGCGCTTGGTTGACCCGCATTGGCGCGCCGTGCTAAGCGTCCGCCGCCGTCGCGGCATGAGTGCAGCAATACTGGAAGGGCATCGGAAGCTACGGAACCGTCGGCCTCGAGCTCGCGCTGAGCGTGCTCGTCGGGCTGTTGGGCGGCCGGTGGCTGGATGACAAGCTCGGTACCGGTGGCTGGCTGACCGCGGTGGGTCTCGGTTTCGGTCTCGCGGCGGGCGCACGGGCCGTCTGGCGCGCGCTGCAACAGGCGAACCGTGAAGCCGACGAAATCGCGCGAGCGGAACGCAAAGAGAGAGAGAAATTCCACGATGACTCCCGACCCCGCCACGACTGAGATCGGCGTGAAGCGCGCGCTCGCCGGCATCGCGTTGGTCGGAGCGGTCGTGGTGCTCGCCTCGCTCGCGATGGAAGGCTCGGAAGCGGCGCTTTCGGCCTTCGCCGGCGCAGGTCTGGCCGTCGCTAATCTTTGGGTCCTCGGCCGGCTGGTTCGCGGTTTCTTCGGCGGCTCGGGGCCGCGCGCGCCGTGGGGCCTCGTCGCTCTCGTGAAATCGGGGCTCTTGTTCGTTGGGGCCTACGCTCTGTTTCGCGCCGGCGTGATGCCGCTCTATCTGGCCCTCGGCTACGCGTCGCTCCCCGTCGGAGTCGTCCTCTGCCACCTGCGCCTTCTGCCCGAGTCGACGGGAGGAAGCGAAAGTGCCTGAGCATTCGACTTGGCTGACGCTGCTGTTGGCCCAATTTCGCGACAACTTGGCCCGCAATTCGGACGCCCTCGGTGCGGCGCTCTTGAGCAAGCGGGAGCCGACTTGGGAGTCGTTCGAGCCCATCGCGGCGGCCATCTTCGTCGCGATCCTGCTCGTGGCGCTCGGCGTGCTCACGCGAGCGCGCCTGGCGCGAAGCGATCTCGCGCTCGTTCCGGACGAGAAGCTCACGTTGCGCACCTTCATGGAGACGTTCCTCGGCTACTTCTATGATCTGGCGAAATCGGTGATGGGCCCGGAGCGCGCCAAGCGCTACTTCCCGTTCATCGGCACGGCGGCGCTGTTCGTATTCACGTCGAACGTGCTCGCGCTGGTTCCAGGCTGGCCCGTGGCGACCAGCAACTTGAACATCACCTTCGGGTCGGCGCTGGTCGTCTTCATCGCGTTCAACTTCTACGGTCTCAAGGTGCAGGGGTGGGCCTACATCAAGCACTTGGCCGGGCCATCGCCGGCTCTCGCCATCCTCGTGTTTCCAATCGAGATCATCTCCCTGATCGTGCGGCCCATCACGCTGGCGGTCCGGTTGATGCTCAACATGGCGGCCGACCACCTGATTCTGACGATTTTCCTGGGTGCGCTGCCGCTGGTGCTGCCGCTGCCGGTAATGATTCTCGGCTGTCTGGTGATCGTGATCCAGACCCTGGTTTTCACCTTGCTGACCTGCATCTACATCGGGCTGGCCACCGAGCACGAGGTCCACTGATACCCTTATTTTTCGAGGATTCTTGCCAGCACGACAAACCGGTGGCGATCGCGGTCAAGACGCATTAAACGCTCGCTCGTCACGCCAAAAGGAGACGATAGTGATGTCCAACAAGAAGCTCGGGCTCTCGGCCGCTCTGCTCGCCACCCTGACCTCGTCGAGCGCGTTCGCGCAACAGGGCGCCGCGGCCAATGAATTCGATGCTCAGGCCATGGCCGCTCTGGGCGCCGGTCTCGCGATCGGGCTCGCGGTGCTCGGCGGCGGCATGGGACAGGGACGCGCCGCGGCCGCGGCGCTCGAAGGCATCAGTCGCAACCCGGGAGCCGCTTCACGGATCCAGACGCCGATGATCCTGGGCCTCGCTCTGATCGAGTCGTTGGTCTTGTTTGCGCTCATCATCGCGTTTCTGCTCCAGGGCAAAGTCGGCTAGACCGGCCGCGCCCTGAGAAAGCCGCGCGCGCCCTCAGCGCCGGCGCCAGAACTCGCGGAACGCGTCGCGCGTCGCGTGCGCGACGAGCCAGAGCACCGCCACCGCGAGCAGCGCGTAGCCGGCCACGTCGTGATGCGAGGCGAGCAACCACGCTCCCGCGAGCACGAGCGAGGCGAACGCGAGCGCGGAGAACAACCGCCGTCCGAGCCGGTCCGCGGCCGCGAGCAACGTCGGATCTTCGGTTTTTACCTGAAGGCGGCCGAGCCGTAGATCATCCAGAATTTCCCGCAGCTGATCGGGGAGCTGGCCGGTCGCGCCGCTCAAACGTTCGAGCCTTCGCAAGAGCTCCGTTCCCAGCCGCTCCGGCGAGTAGCGCTTGCGCAGGAGCTCGGTAAACAGCGGCTTGGCCTCTTCGAAAGCGTCGAGCTCCGGATCGATCTGCTTGCCGACGCCTTCGACCGTCATCAGGGCCTTGCCCATCATCAAGAAATCCGCCGGGATTTCGATGCCGTACTTGGTGGCGCCGCGAACCAGATCGCGGATCATGTCGCTGAGCTCCAGGTCCTTGAGCGGGCGGCCGAGGTACTTCTCGCTCAAGAGCGCCACTTCGGCGCGATACGCGTGCATGTCGATCTTTTGCGTCGACGTTCCGATGGCGTACAGGGCGTCCGCAATGCCGTCGAAGTCGCGGCGGACGGCGCTGACCATCACGTCGAGCGTGAGATCGCGCAAGCGCGGGCTGAGCCGGCCGACCATGCCGAGATCGATCATCGCCAGCACGGGTTCCTGCAACGTGCCGGAGATGAGCACGTTGCCCGGGTGCGGGTCGGCGTGGAAAAAACCGTCCTCGAAGATCTGGCGCAGCATGACGTCGAGCGTGATGCGCGCGATGCGTTTGGCCGAGAACCCGGCCGCGACCGCGTCGTGCACCTTCAGCCCGTCGAGGAACTCGAGCGTCAAGACGTGCTTGCTGCTGGCTTGCTTGAAAACGCGTGGGAAACGCACGTTCCTCGCGCCGGCGAAGTTGCGCGCGAAGCGCAGCGCGTTGTCGGCTTCCGCGGAGAAATCCAGCTCGCTCATGATCGCGCGATCGAACTGCTGGACCAGGCCGACCGGCGAGTAGATCTTGCTTTCCGGGATGGCGCGTTCGACGAGCGCCGCCAGCGCGTGCAACAAATCCAGGTCGCTCGCGATGGTCTCCGCTATGCCGGGCCGCTGCACCTTGACGACGACGTCCTCGACGCCGTCCTCCGTTCTGAGCGCGGCGCGGTGCACCTGCGCGATGCTGGCGGCGGCGAGCGGCGCCTCGTCGAAACGCTCGAACAGCTGCGAGAGCTCGACGCCGAGCGAACGTTCGACCTGCTCCTTGATCTTCGGAAATGCGACCGGAACGACGTCGTCCTGCAGCTTCGTGAGCTCCTGGATGAGCTCCGCGGGCAAGACGTCGGGGCGCGTCGAAGCGAGTTGTCCGAGCTTGACGAAGGACGGTCCGAGATCCTCCAACACCTGGCGGGCCCGCACCGAGGAGGACATCTGGTTGCGGGCTCGCTCGCCGCGCGCTTCCTCCTCCGCGTTCGGCTCGAGCAGGGAGAGCTCGGCCGTTCCTTCCCGGCCTTTCTTGGCGCGGCTGAGACCGAGCCGGCGCACGACCTCGCCGAACCCGTGCCGCACCAGTACGGCCGAGATTTCACGAATGCGACCGATGTCGCGGGCGGCGTGGACGATCGACACCATTGGGCGCTAACGGACGTGGACGAGTGTGCCGCGGTCGTATGGCGTCGGCAATGCCGCGGTCCAGCCGGCGGGAACACGAGGGCCGGAAAACTCGAACAACCATGCGGCGTCCGCCGGTGAAAGGTTCACGCAGCCGTGGCTTCTGACGCGGCCGAAGTCGCCGTGCCAGTAAGTGCCGTGAAGCCCGTACCCGCGCTCGAAAAACATGACCCAGGGCACGTCGTGCATCGCGTAGTAACGGCTGGCTTCCGCAGCTTCGAGATTGTCCATGTCGCTCGTCACGAGCTTCACCCACACTCTGAAATCGCCGCGCGGCGTTGCCGGCTCGGTGCCCTCGGCGCCTTTGCCGGTCGACACCAGCGTCGCGAAAACTGGGACCGCCCCTTGGTAGGCCACCAGCGTCTGGGTTGCGAGTTGCACGTCCAGCCAGCGTTCCCCCGGCGTGACGCCCGCAGGTGGAGGCGAAAGCTCCGGCATTGCCGCGTTCTTGGCGTCGACCCAAGCGCCGTCACCGACCGAAAGCCAGCGCCGTCCGTGCTGCTCGACGACGTCGAGGACGTTCAACGGCGTCAGTCGTGGCAACGCCTCGGGGCGCCGCGCGCCGCCCGGTGCGACGTGCACGGCCGCGCTGTCGGTGCTTACCCACGCCACGTCGAGGCGCCCGTTCGGCGTCGCGATGCCGCGGAAAGAGCTCGGCCGTGCCGGCTCGAGATCGCGCATCGGCACCCAGAAGCCTTTGGTCGAGAGACCGAACGGATCGTGCCGTGAGCGGCGATCGACGCGCACGATCGCCACGGCGAAACCGGGCTCGAACTCCGCGTCGGGGATGCCCTCCTCGGCGAGATCGAGGCTCGAATAGCCGAGGGACCCCAAGCTTTTGACGAAGTGGTACTGAAAGGGAAGCGGACCTGTAGCCGGCGGTTCATTCGCCGCCAGCGGAGCAATCGGCGAAAGCTCCACCGCGTCGCGGCATACCCAGGCGAGCGCGCCGATCTCGAGCCATGAGCCCCGGCAGCCCGGCCCGCGCACCGCGGCGTAGAGCGGCAGGTAGGCGCTGCGCCGCGCCGAGCCACGTCGCGGCGCAGCGAGATCCGGTCCCTGATAGATAGGCTCGTCCGCGCGGACGATGCGCACACTCGCCGCCCCGCTCGGCACGGGCACGGCGCCCGGCGGAACCCAGGGGCGTGCGGCGACAATTCGGGGCGCGGCGAGCCCGGCAACCAAGCCGACGACCCACGCCGTGGCGAGCACGCCGGACGGAGCGCGCTCTTTCGGCGTCACGGTCAAGCGTGAAAAGAGAACAGGAGCTCGTGATCGCAGACTCGGAACACGTCTCCCTCGCCAATCGCCTTGCGCTGGACTCGCTGACCGTTGAACTCGACGCCGTTCGTCGAGCCCATGTCCACGATGTAAAACTGGCCGTTCAGAAACTCGATCATCGCGTGTTGGCGCGACACGTTCGGGTCCTTGATCGTAAGGTCGCTCGATTGCTTGCCGCGCCCGATGATGAAGCGATCCTTGTTGATGGGAAAAACCTCGCCTTCATAGTGAATCGCCAGCGTACGATTGCCCGAACCGGGCTGCGCCGCAGCGTGCTGCGCGCCGGTGTGCGGTGGGGGCGCGCCAGGCGCAGGCGGCGGGCGCCCAGGCGGAGGCGGCGGCATGCTGCGGCCGGGGCCGGCCGGAGGCGGCCTGCGTGCGGGCGGCAGAGGCGACGTGCTGCGGCCACCCGGACGCTGCAGCGGAGCAGGCAGCGCGCCGGGACCTACTCCGGGCGGGGGCGGCGGCGCGGCGCGAGCCGGTGACGCCGAGCCCGGCGGGGGCGGCGGCGGCGCGGCGCCGGCCATGGGCACCGCGGGCGACGGGGCGAGCGATTGGCCCGACCCGGCCACGACGTAGCCCCGCTGGCGCGCATACTGCTTCATTGCGTCGTTGATGAGATAGTCGACCGAGCACTCGAGCTCTTGGGCCATCTGCTCGAACTTCTGCCAGAGGGCCTCTCGGCACTGGAACGAGCGCGGGCTTTTCTTGTTGGAGTCCGTCATTCGACGCTTCCTAGCAGAGCGGGGAGGGAGTCTAGCGCGTACTTCCCCCGAGAGAAAAGCTAGTCTGCACCCTTGGCTTTCTTTGGCTCCGAGTTCGAACGCTTTCGCATGGCTGGCTCGACGCAGTACTGGACGAAATCGCCGACCGTGGCGATCTCCTTCAGTTCCTGATTTTGCCCTTCACCGATGGCGCAGCGCCATTCGCAGCCTTCCACGTCTTCGGAGCAGCGGGGTACCCGCGCGCCGTCGGTCGCATGAACCTGTACCTTGGAGAGTTCGCTCGGCGTGCCCTGATCATAGTAGTAGCCGAGGGCGGCGAGCCGCGCGGGGGCGGGATTGTCGCGTTCGGCGAAGGCGTCGACCAGGGCCGGGGGTTTCGGGCTTCCCTTCAGCTTGGCGATCAAGGCTCCGTAGCGAAGCGGCTCCGTGAGCGCGAGGTTCTTCACCGCGCCGAGCTTCTGCATGAACTCGCTCAGGTGTTCCGTCTGACTCATCTGCAGCACGAGCTCGGCAGCCACCCAGCGCACTTTCCAGTTTTCGTCCGAGAACAGGCGGTAGAGATCTTCCACGACGAGCTGCCGCGGCATTTCGGCGACGCGGCGCAACGCGACGTCGCGCACGCCGTCGGGCGTTTCTTTGTCGCTGGCAATGGCCAGGATGGCCTGCGCGTGGCGCGCATCGTTCCGATTCAGGTTACCTTCGAGCGCGGCGAGCGCGGCGGCTCGGCGCTTTTCTGAATTGTTTGCGTTTCGTGCGTAGGCGAGCAGGTAATCGACGATGGGGGCTTGCCCCACTTGCTTCATCGAGGAAAACACCCTGAGAAGCTCCTCTTCCTGATACTGGTCGAGCTGAGCTCGGAATTGCTCCGGCGTGGGATTGAGCTTGGAAGCCTGGTTGGCGGCTTCCACCACGGGCTGCTTCTCTTTGATCCATGCCGGGGAGTCGACTTTCCGCCCCACGGCGACCAGCGTTTCGGCCGTCCTTACCTTGGTCTCGGCGTCTCCGAGCTCGGCGACCAGGCTCGCTATTCGGTCGATCTTCTTTGGATTTTCGGCAACCAGGTCCGGCAGAGGACGGACGCCGTCCGCCTTGAGCTCGCGCAGCACCTGCTCCAGGCCGTAGAGCTGAGACGAATTGTCCATGCGCTCGGAAAAGTTACCGATAACCCACCCGGCGAGCGCCGCCCGCAGCTGGCTTCTGACTTTTTCGTCGGTGACGAGGGCGCCTTCGTCGTGCGTCAAGATAGCGAACGCGGCGTCCTTGTACGGGAACGATTCGTCGCCTTCACCCGGAGCCGGCGCGCGCTTCATTGCTTCTTCCAGGCGCGGCGCGAGCCGCGTCACGATCTGGGTGCGCCCCGCCGCCGGCAAGTGGGACAGCGCGTCGATGAGGCCGATCTGTTCGTCGCTTCCTTGAAGGCCGACGGCGCGCCCTCCCCGTGGCTTCATCCGGATCAGGGACAGTGCCGCTTCGACGCGGAGGTCGAGCGGAAACTTGTCGTGCGTGAGCACGGCAATGAGCTTGCGCGGGCCCTGGGCGGTATTTGCCCAGCGATCGACGTCGTCGGTCGTCGTGCGACAGGCCGCGCTACCCAGCGCCATCGAGACGGCGAGGGTGGCAAGAGCGAGGAAACGAAGGGCTTTTTCCCCCGTGAGCATGCGTTTTCCTTTCGTTTTTTTTCGGGGCGGTGGCCCGCCTCTCGTCACCGAACGGCGTGAAGAGGCGCGATAGTAGCGCTCTCGGGAAACCGGACTCAAGCTGAGGTGGCTCTGGCCGGCCAAACGGCTGAATCGGTCGGGATCTTGTCCGCAGGGCTCCAGAAGCTCGACAAATGAGGGACGATGAGAGTAGGTTTATGTAGGTAAAGGTAATCCAGTGGGCTCCAGGCTAGCTGCCGCTAGAAATGTCTCGGATCTCGGCACGGCCGTGAGGCCGGAGAACCGGCTCATCGAGCCGCCGGTGGTGAGCCGTTCGCGAGCTCAAGACGCCGCGGCCCTGCTGTGCATCGCCGTCGCGGTCTTTTCGGCCTTGGGCCTCGCGAGCGCACAGTTCGATCCTCACGACCCCAGGGTGCACGGCAGCGACTGGATGGGCCCGGTGGGGGCGGCGGTGGCCACACTCCTCATCCAGGGGTTCGGAGTCGTGGCGTGGCTGTTCCCTTTGGACCTCCTCCTGCTCTCGGCGCCGCTCTTCAAGCGCCGGCGCCCCGAGGCGATCGGACTGCGCGTCGCGGGCGACCTCGTGATGGCCATCGTACTCGCGTCGCTGTGCCAGATCTGCGCGCCCGCGACGGAGGTGTTCGGCGCTGCCCGGGTCGGCGGCAACGTGGGCCTGTTTTTCGGCGAGCTCATGCGGGGGCTCTTTTCGACGCTCGGTTCGTTCGTCGTCGGTCTCACCTCGGCCGGGCTCATCCTGATCGGGCGCAGCAGTTTCTCGTTCATCACGGCGAGTCAGCGTCTGGCGAGGCTCTTGACCGCGCTTCGGTTCGGGATCGTGGCCGCGTTCGAGCGGCTGCGCTCGGCCTGGACGGAAGCCAGTCGACTCCGGCGCGCAGAGCGCGAGGCGGAGCAGCGGCGCGCCGAGCCGCGCATCGAAGAACACGCCTCGGACGAAGCCATCATCCTGCGCCTCGAAGACGAGCCGGGCGAGTTCCCCTTCGAGCGAACCGGTCCGCCGCCGCTGGCGCTCTCCGAGGCGCTGAGGAACGGCGTCCGCGACGGCGCGCTGCTCGAGGCCTCCGAGGCTCTCGACCAAGAGACGCCGGCGCGCGCCAAAGCCGCGCCGGTCAACGACGAAAGCGACGACGCGGAATGGGGCGCGGCGCCGGAACCATCGACGGCTCCGGTCACGCCTTCGGCCGCGAAAGAGCCGTTCATCGTGGATACCAAGCCCCAGCAGGAAGTGAAGCGGGCCGATGCGGCGACGCCGCCGCCACGCCGAGCGGGAATCAAACTGCCCGAGGCGTCGCTCCTGCATTCGACTCCGATCGTGCACGACGGTGTCGACCGCCAGCGCGTTCTCGAGCACGCGAAGCGTTTGGAAAAGACGCTCGCCGACTACGGCGTTTCCGGCAAGGTCGAGGAGATTCATCCGGGCCCGACGGTGACGACCTACGAGGTGTCGCCCGAAGCGGGCACCAAGGTGAGCAAGGTGGCAAACCTCTCGGACGACCTCGCCCTCGGTCTCTCGCGCAAGGTGCGCATCATCGCGCCGATTCCGGGCAAGGCGCGGCTCGGCTTCGAGCTGCCGAACGACAAGCGTTCGCCGGTCAATCTACGCGAGCTGATCGAGGACGAACGCTTCGGCGACCTCGCCGCCCGTGCTCCGCTGCCGGTGGTGCTCGGCCGCGACATCGTCGGCGCGCCCTGTTACGCCGATCTCGCCTCGATGCCGCACGTCATCGTCGCGGGCGCCACGGGCGCGGGCAAGAGCGTCGGGCTCAACGTGATGCTGGCGAGCCTCTTGTTCAAGCGCGTTCCCGATGAGCTCCGGCTCCTGATGATCGATCCCAAGGTCGTGGAGCTTCAGCCGTACGACGGCATCCCGCATATGCTGTTGCCCGTGGTGACGGACATGAAGCAGGCCGCCACGGCGCTGCGCTGGGCCGTGGACGAAATGGAGCGTCGCTACCAGTCGTTTGCCAGCGCCGGCACCAAGAACATCGCCACCTACAACCAGTGGGTGGAGCGCGTGGCCTCGGGTGAGGCGCCACCCCCCGACCCGAAAGAAGTGGAAGCGCTTTCCGCCGACGGTTCGCTGGTCACCGTTCCGGCGGCCAAGCACGGTAGCGACGGCCGCGCCCTGCCCGGTAAGCTGCCGTACATCGTGATCGTCGTCGACGAATTCGCGGACTTGATGATGCAGCAGGGCAAGGAAGTCGAAGCCAGCGTCGCGCGTCTGGCTCAGAAGGCGCGCGCCGCGGGCATGCACGTGGTGCTTGCCACGCAGCGACCCAGCGTGGACGTCATCACGGGCATGATCAAGGCGAACTTCCCGTCGAGAGTCGCCTTCCGCGTGGCGCAAAAGGTCGACAGCAGGACCATCCTCGACGAGCAGGGCGCCGAGCTCTTGCTCGGCAAGGGCGACATGTTGGTCAAGCTGAACGGCTCGAACGAAATGCGGCGCGTGCAATGCCCGTTCATCAGCGAGGAAGAAGTCGCGGCGCTGAACGACTATCTCCGCACGCAGGGGACGCCGCGGTATCACGAGGCCATCCTGCTTGCCGCCGAAGACGACGCCAACGAGCCGGAGCGAGAGGAAGCGCTCGACGCGCGCTTCGACGAAGCCGTGCGCATCGTCGCCGATACCCAGCGCTGCTCCACCTCCTGGCTGCAGCGCAAGATGACGATCGGGTACAACCGCGCCGCGAAGATCGTGGAACAGATGGAAAAACGGGGCATGGTGGGACCGCCGAATGGCGCCCGCGACCGAGACGTGTACATTCACCCTCAGTGAGATGCTAGAAAGGCCGTCGCCATGAGTCACGCGCCTCCCGCGTCGTCCATCTTGCCGGCAGCGAGGGACGACGACGACGACGACGTGGCGTGGGCTCTGCAAACCGCGGCGGTCCAGTGGCAGCGCGGGTCGCCGGCGGACGCCGTGGTGTGGCTGCGCCGCGCGGTCGACGCGGCGATCGAAGGCGGCTCCGCGGAGCGTGCGACCGAGCTGAATCGCGCTGCGCTCCGGCTCTCGGAGCACCTGCTCGCCGAACAAGAGGCTCCGAGCGAGGAGCCGGCATCGGAGGTGAGCCACGGCGTGGACGAGCTCCTCGATGCCGTCCCGGCACCGGCCGGTCACGTCGCGGGATCCGGCGACGACGACGAGATCGTCGTCGATGACGTCGCGGACTTGCACGAGGGCGCTGCTTACCCGCAGCGGGCGTCCGGCGCATACCCGGGGCGGCCGGGCGGCGAATACTCGGCCCACGCCGGCGGTGAATACGCGGAACTGGTCGAGGACGAAGACCAGATTTCCGAGACCGACCTCGAGGTCATCGATGTCGATTCGATCGAAGAGGACGTTGCGGACGCCCAACGGTACGACGACCAGGACGAATACGCGGACGCCGCCTACGAGAGCGCGGACGAGGAGGTGAGCGCGCGACGAGGGCCTTATCCGGAACAAGACGGCGAGGCTTACGCGCCGGAACAGGACGACGAACAGGGCGACGCGGCTGAGCCGCAGGCGCATAACGAAGCTCCGGCCCGCGCGGGAGTGCCCGGGCCGCGACGGGCGGAAGCGGACGACGAGCTCGACGCTCCCACCGGAAGGCCGCCGCCGCCGCTCGGCTCCGTACCCGATCCATTTCCCGCCGAGCCCGTGATCGGCGCGGTGTCGCTGACCGAAGTGCGCGGGTTCGAGGATCTTCCACCCGATGCTCAGCTGGAGCTCGTACGTCTGGCGCGCGTGGAAGAGCTCGGTTCGGACGAAGAACTCAACGGCTTCGGCGTCGCGTTGGTCGTGGCGGGCTGGGTGAGCATCATGCCGGCGATCGCCGATACGGCGTGTGCGCGCGCGTCGGAAGGGGAAGTCGTGTTCACGCGCGGTAGCCTGGCCGACGGCGTTGCCCTGCGCGTGGTGGCGGGCGAGGACGGGACGCGCATCGCCACCTGGGATACGGACCTCATCGAGAGCAAGCTCGCCGATTGTCCGTGGGTGATCGACGAGCTTCGTGTCGTCGCGGACCGCTTGCAGGCGCTGGCGGGTGTCTGCATGGGCAAAATGGGAGAACGCCTCGACGACTCGCTCCGCGGCATCGTGACCGATCGCTGCGAGGTCAAACAGCTCTTGCCGGACGAAGTCTTGCTCGAGCGCGGTCAGCGCGTGGGCGGCATGTACATCGTGGGAGCGGGCCGCCTCCACGTCTTCGATACGGACGGCAACCTGAGCGAAGAGCTCGCGCCCGGCGATTTCTTGTTTGCCGCCCAGGTGCTCGGCGGCGGGACGGCGCCCGCGACGGTGCGTGCCGGCGGCGGCGGCGCGCTGCTTCTCGCCGCGGATCGCATGGCGGCGCACGAACTTTTGGTCAGTGTTCCGCCGCTGCTCGAGATCCTGGCGAGCTGAGTCGCGCCCGGGCGCGCGGGTGGGCTGCGAGCGGCGCCTCGGCGCCCTCGGCGATCACCCAGACGACCTGGTCGTTGCCCTGGGCGCCGGCGAAACGAAGCCCGAACCAGCGCGCGTCCAGAGCGATCGTGGGACGCCCGTCCGGCCGTACCCGCGGGAAGCTGATGCGATAAGCGGAGCGCCATGGCGTGGTGTACGGAAAATAGGTGAGCTCGATCGCGCCCGGCTTTCGAATGAACTGAATGTCGGATGGCGCGGTCTCGGTGCCGACGTCGTCGATCAGCCGCACGATCCACGCCGGGTCGGTCGCCGTGAGATCGCTCCACTTGTGACGGTCGGCGTACAGCGCCACGTAAAACTCGTGCTTGTCGCGGCTTTCCGAGAGCGAGCGCTCGAGCAGCGCGCGTCGCTGGTCCACGGTCAGGCGGTAGTCCTCGGCGTAGCGCACCACGTAGGCCCAGCGGAAGTCCCAGGATTCGTAGGTCGCCGTGACGGTGAGCACGTTGTCCATCCGATCGACCGTGACGAGCTGTTGGCTGCGCGTCCAAAGGCGTAGCACGGTCTCGTAGTCGCTCGCGATGTACTCGCGCGGCCCCTCCGTCAGGCTGACGGTCGGGCGCGCGCAGCCCGCGCCGCAACAAGCCAAGCAAGTATAGGCGACTGCGCGAGCGAACGACGTCACTGGACGCGAGCCTAGCAGAGCGGCGCGTCGAGGTCAGCCGGCCCGATGTCGATCGAAGCTACTCGCTCAGTTGCCGCGAATGTCGAACACGCTGACGACTGCGATGAGCACGATCAACATTGCCAGGCCCACGGCGTGTACGCTGGCCTCGACCTTGGCGTCGGGGCGGCGACGCGATACGGCCTCGTAGCCGAGGAACATGAGGCGGCCGCCGTCGAGCGCCGGGAAGGGCACCATGTTGAAACCGCCGAGATACGCGCTGAGCAGCCCGAGGAAGAATAAGTAGTCGGCAAGGCTCCTCTTGGCGGCCTTGCCCGTCTCTTTCACGATGCCGACCGGGCCTGTCAGCTGCGCCTTTTCCTGGCCCGTGATGATACGCGCGAGGCCGACCACCAACGATTTGACGACGATGGCGGGCGTGGTGACGGAGTTGATGGCGGCTTCCCTCGCGCCGATGGGTACGTTCTTCATGACGGGCGTGACACCGATCAACCCTCCACCGCCGTCGCCTTGCGGACGCGGCGTGATGGTGAGGGTGAGGGGCTTGCCGTCGCGCTCGATGACGACTGCGAGCTCTTTGTCGGGACTCTTCAGGATGATCTCCCGCATCTGCTCCCAGTCGTGGATACTTCTGCCGTCGATGCTCACGATCGTGTCGCCGTCTCGCATCTGTGCATTCGCCGCGGCGCCCTCCTTCATCACCTCGACCTTGGTCGTGGGCACGGCCTTGCCGCCGATGAGGAAGGCACCGAAGAACAGAATCGACGCGAAGAGATAGTTGGCGAGCGGACCGGCCACGATGGCCGAGATTCGCGCAGGCAGTGTCGCGTTGGCGTAGCTGCCCTTGTCTTCGGGATCCACCTCTTCCAGCGGATTCATCCCGGCGATCTGCACGTAAGCGAGAAACGGGATCAGCGCGACCTGGTACACCGTTTCGCTGTCTCGCGGCTGATGGCGCCATACCGCCGGCCCGAAGCCGATGCTGAAGCGGATCACGCGCATGCCGAACGCGCGTGCGGCGAGCAGGTGACCGCCCTCGTGGACCACCATGAGCAGCGCCAGCCCTAGGATGCCGACGATGATGTGAAACCAGCTCATGGAGGCCGATGGTTCTTATAGCGTTGTCACGCTCGGTCTGCACGCCGGCGCGGCCTTGCTCGGTTCGCGCTTCCCGTCCGTTGGTGGCGGGCCGTGCGCCGCCGCCCGTTTGCCGCCGTTTTCCCGCGCGAACCCCCCGGAGCGGCGGTTGCGGGGGCCTGACCGCGCTGCTAGCGTGCGCCGCCGGCTGTCGCGACGGCCGGCGCGCGCCGGCGAGCGGCGCCACGAGAGGACGACGATGAGCCAACCGAAGCTGCCGGGAACCGGTCAGGGATCCGGTCCCAACAACCTGCAACTCCGCGGCGGGGCCGCCATCGTCGCTCCGGTGTCGGCGTTCCCGGGGGGCGTGCCGGGCAACGCGCTCGTGGTGCTGCCCCTGAGCAAGCCCACCGACGAGCTCAAGCAAGCGATCGAGAAGGGGCCCGTCGCCCTCGACGTCGAGGAGATGTGGAAGCTCTTGGGTTTCAACGGTCCGGCGGTCCAGGTGCAGGACGCGGAGGGGCGCCCAGTGGCGATCGGGCTCGAGGACTTGCTCGGCGGTCTCGAGAAGCACTGGAGCGAGGACAGCGAGGACCTGAATCGCGGCCGCCTCTTCGCGCAGGAGTTGATGCGCTACGGCCGGCACGAGAAGGCCGAGAAGGTGATGGCCAAGGTCGTCGCGCTCGGCGGTTCCGGCGAGGATTGGCTCGCGCTCGGCGTGGCCCAGCTCAACCAGGAAAAGTGGGAAAAGGCCGAAGGAACATTGAAGGGAGCCAAGAACCTGCTTACCAATAATCCCTTGCCCGCGTTGCACCTGGCCAAAGTCTTCAAAGGCAAGCAGGACTTCGACGCCGAACGCAACATGGTCGAAAACGCGATTCAAATCGAACCGAACAGCGTCGACGCCTGGGTGTACCTGTTCAATTCGGTGCGTGAACGCGACGGCGCGGAGGCGGCGGAAGAGGCGGTGGTCGCCCTGGCGGATGCGGAGCCTAACAAGAAGAGCGCCGCGCCGTTCATTGCCATCCAGGGCGTGTACTCGGCCAGCGAAGAAACGATGGACAAGGCCCTCGAGTGGGCCAACAAGGGCGTCGAACGCAATCCGAACGACACGCTCGCCCTGATCAGCCTCTCCGCGCTTCACGGCCAGCGCGGCGATCTCGACGCCGTGATCGAGCTCTTGAAGCAACACGAGGCGAAGATGGCGTCGGACGTGCGGCTGGCGCACAACTACTTCGAAGCACTGTTCCAAAAGCGCGAAATCGAGAAGGTCACGAAGCTGCTCAACGCGCTGGCCGGCTCCGCCAACCGGGAGGTCAAGCAATTCGCGATCGAGCGGTCGCGTTTGGTAGCGCAGTACCTCCAGAGACAGCAGCAGCAACTGACCGGCGCCCAACCGCCGCGACCCGGGGGCGGTCCCGCGCGCGGCCCTCTACCGCGCTAAAACGGGGCCGCGTTGAGATCGCGCCACGTCGAAACGGGGTCGCATTGAAAAGCGACCGCGCCGAGAGCGGGCTCCTCTGCGGGCGACCGCGTGGGCGCTTCACGACGAAAACCTGGTACGCCGGTCGGCCCATCGCGGTACTCTCGCCGTACGGTGCCGAGCAGCCGCACCCCTGGAGGAGTCGAGCATGCTGGTCTTCTGCCTTGCGGTAGTGCTGGCGCTGGTAGCTTCGTTCCTGTGCTCGATCTCCGAGGCGGTGCTCCTCTCCGTCACTCATTCGCAGGTCGAGGCGCTCGGCAAGTCGCGTGCCGGAAACATTTTGCGCAAGTTCAAGCGCGAGATCGAC
>DASWGX010000397.1:0-1931 GCA_036393455.1 Polyangiaceae bacterium | reverse complement strand
GCCAAGTCGAGCAGGGAACGTCCATGCTCTCGTTCGTAGCGCTCCACGATGACCGCGTTGTAATAGAGCAGGTTGAGCCGGTGAAGGTTCAGCGGCACCGCGTAGATGCGTTCGCCGAGTCGAATGGAATCGAGCACGACGTCCGGAAAAGCCTCGAGCGGCGCGCTCTCTTCGAGCAAACCGCGAACGTCCTCGATGCGGCGGTCTCGCGCCGGTTCGCCGTCCACCAAGTAATCGACCGTGGTCCACTGCATCAGATCGGCACCCACGTTGGCGAGGAACGTCGAAGGCGGCGCGCCGGCCAAGATCCGCGAGCGCAGCGAGGCCCTGGTCACGCTCGCCTCGGAGTCCACCTGGTTTCGCACTTCGACGTTCGGGTGTTCCGCTTCGTAGAGCCGATCGAGCCGCTCGAAGGCGACGCGTTCCGACGTCTCCGTCCACCAGCTGTACACTTCGAGCTCCACGCGGCGGGACTCGTCGGGGCCGCAACCGGGCGCGAGCAGCAGACAAGAGCCCAAAAGAGCAATGGCCGCCGCGGGCCTCACGCCCGATACGGCTCGCTCCGCTCTCGACGACCCGTCGCGACGATGAACGGCAGGCAAGGCGTCGCATGCTACCTCCATCCGGCCCCGCCTCCACGCCGTGACGCGATTTCACGCGCCACTCGGCCCCGTCGGCGGGCCGAACGCCCGTGTGGAGCCCCCCCGCCCAGAGCTCACCGTGCGCGGCGGTGGCGCGACGCGGGCGAGCTCGACGCGAATCAGCTCAGAGACTTCCGTTCATCGGGTCGTGGGCGCTGCCGCCCTTGGTGAACACGCTGCCCGACTTGCTGGGTCGCCGAGACGTCGAACGCTGCCTCCGCTTTTGCTTGACTCGCCCCTGACGCTCCTCGTCGGCGGCGAGCAGGGCTTGCTTCATCTCTTCGGAGAACCGCTCTTCCCCACCCGGCTCCGCGGACGACGGCCGCGCGGGCTCCGCCGCGGGTGCTGCGGCCACCTTGGGCACGGCAACACCCGGCGGACTCTCGAGAGCGGCGCTCGGCGCTTCTTCCGGAGCCGATCCGATCGCGACGCCGATGCCGGCGACGGCGAGCGCGACGGCGCCGAGCGCGACGTAGAGTCCGGTGCGTTTCGGCTTGAACGCCGGCGCGTCGAGATCCCAGACGGGCAGGTCTTGCACGACCGGAGCCATCGAATGCGGGGGCGCGGACGGCGGCGGTGCGAACGACGCAGGCAACGCCGACGGGGCAAACGGAGCGCTCGCGGGCGCCACGGCGGGCGGCCACGAGGTAGCCACGGCAGCAGGCGCCACGGCGGGCGGCCAAGGAGCGGCTGCCGCGGGTGCGGGCTCTTCGTCGATGCCCGCCACTTCGGCGAGCGTCTGCCATTGTTCGTCACCGGCTTTGACGACCAGAGTGCGCTCGTGGATTTCTCCATTCTGAAACGCGCGATCCAACTCCTCGAGCGTCATCAGTCGAACCTCGCCGTTGTCGAGGTTCGCGTACCATTGGTCTTCTTGATCTTCGGCGTACTGGCTCATCGAGGCGTCCTCCGTGAGCACCCTTGGATGCTCTCGCCCCAAAGCCTAACGCAAAGGAAGCGCTGACCAAGCGACGAGTTTCGCTGCAAAACCTGCTCGGTGAGCAGTCACGGCGGACGAATCCGTCCCGACTGTCTGGTGCGAGCCCGATGCGTCCATGAGCAATCGGGCGACAAGAACGACACGGGCGATGCGCTTTGACTCGGTCGGCGGCGCCCACTCGCCGATGCAGCGGTTCATTGCGCGAGCTCGCGTTGGCTCGAATCGTGCACCTCCGGGGAGCACACGGCGCGTTCCGCCGCAGGAATCGAAAGGATAACTCATGTTGACGTTCCTGTTGATTCTGCTCCTCGTAGCTTTTCTGTTGTCCATACCCACGTGGCCGCACAGTC
>DASWGX010000396.1:0-10699 GCA_036393455.1 Polyangiaceae bacterium | reverse complement strand
GGTCTGGACGACGACCGCGTACGCGGTTCTGCCGACGGGGGCGAAACCGGCGAGCCAGCGTCCTTCGAAGCCCGGAATGGGATCGCGGTGGTCGTCCTCGGCAAACGTCGCGGAAGCCGCGGCGAACCGGAGCTGAGGACCGGGCTCGGCTCGATATTGGCGGTCGAGCCCGCGCAGCCAGGCGAGCGCCTTTCGATCCGGGTCCAGCGTCACCGCCTGCCCGCGCTTGAGCCGTTCGTGCACGAGCACTCGGTGCTCGTCCGGCAGGGGGTCGTATGCTTCCGAGCGCTCTCTGTCCCTGAGACCGATCAGGACTGCCAGGCGGCTGTCGTCTTGGGGATCGAATAGGCGCAGCGAGCCGAGGTGCGCATCCGTACCGATCAACGCGCCGGTCACTCCGAGCCAGGTTCCGTCGTCGTCGAGCAGGGGGGCCTTCAGCGCGACTTTCACCTCACCGTCGGATTCGGAGCGGTACACGCGAGCGAAATGGGCTTCTCGCCGCCCCTGCCGGCCGAGCTCGCGCGCGCCCTGGAAATAATCGCGAAACGCATAGTTCTTGCCCAAAACCTCGAACACCGCCTTCGGGTAACGCTCGATCGCTCGTCCCTCGCGATTGAAGAGCGTCGCACCGTCGAACACCGAGCCTGCCCCGCAATCTCGGAGCGCCTGCTCGGCAACGTTCGGGGCGCCGCTCGGTGAATCGGAGCGGGCGCCATCCGGCGCTGCTGGGTCCGATGGACGGCGGAGCCGCTCGAGCAGCCGGGGCTCGCCGGTGCAGGCGACCAAACGATCCGAGAGCAACCGGAGTTGGAACAGGACCTGCCCCGCGGTAGCCCGAGCGGCGTACTGGTTCGCCTTGAGCGCTCCGACCCGAAGCGCTGCTTCCTGCTCGGTGCCAGCGGAGATCGCGAGCCACAGCGTCGCGATCGCCACGAGGCAAACGGCCGCGACGCCGGCGAGCGCCAGGGGGTGGCGCCGGCACGAGAACCAGAGCCGGCGAAGCCCGCCGCTCGTCGGCGGCACGATCTCGTCGTTCTGCCAGAGCTCAAGCTCCCGCCGCAGCTCGCTCGCGCTCGCGTAACGAGCGCCCGGGTCCTTCGCGAGACAGCGCATGCAGATACGCTCGAGCTCCCGATCGAGCGCCGGGTTCAGCGAGCGCGGAGCGGGCAGGCTCCGGCTCGAGCCGCTTTCCCCGATCTCTCCGCCGCTCGCCGCGCAAAACGGCTGCCCACCCACGACGAGGTCGTACGGCCGCTTGCCCGTGACGAGCTCGTAGAGCACGACGCCGAGCGCATACACGTCGGTCCGCACCGTGAGCTCTTCTCCGCGCGCTTGTTCTGGAGCCATGTATGCGGCGGTGCCGCTGTAGCCGGCCGTCGTGGGATCGCCGATGCAGCGGGAAATTCCAAAGTCCACGACGTGCGGCTTGTCGTTCCGATCGAGCATGATGTTCGCCGGTTTCAGATCCAGGTGCAGCACGCCGCGCGCGTGCGCGTGCTCCACGGCTTTCGCCACCTGGATCATCCAATCAACCGCGCGCGCGACGTCAGGGAAAGCACCGGCCAGGTGTTGAGCGAGGCTCTCGCCCTCGATGAGCTCCATGGTGAAGAAGGGATGGCCTTCGTGCTCGCCCACGTGAAAGATCGGAACGATGTTGTCGTGCTTGAGGCCTACGGCGCGCTCGGCCCCGAGCTGGAAGCGCCGTCGTTCGTCCGGCGTCGAAAGCTCCACGGAGCGCATCAGCTTGAGCGCCACGTACATCTCAATCTCCAACTGCCGCGCTCGATACACGACCCCCATCCCGCCTCTGCCGATCACCTCGAGCAGCCGGTAGTCCCCGAGCACCGAGCCCTCCCGGGCCTCTGAAGCTCCGGCCTCGCTCAACCCGAGCGCGAGGAGCGCGCGATTGTGCCGGGGATCCTCCGCCAGGCCGGGAGCACCCGCGGACTCGAGCACGTCCTCACGGTCGTCCATCGTCGAGCGCGTCCATCAGCGACCGGACTTCGGTATCGAGCTCTGCGAACGGCACGCCCGTGTCGAGCACCTCGCGCCGCAGCCAGCATCGAAAATCCCCCTGGATGCGCTCGCGAGCTCGAGCGCGCTGCGAGCGGAGGGCTCCGCTCGACCGGCGTCGAGCGTGCGAAGGGCGGTCCTCGGCCAGAGCCGGATCTTCGTCCGCCAGAATCGCCCGGAGCTCCGCGATTCGCAGCGGCGCGCCTTTAGCCGCGTAGTCGTCGCGCTGTCGCTCGAGCGCTCGTTCGACGACCGCCAGCGCGAAGAGACGATCGAAGACCCGATCGTGCGTCAGCGCCTCCCGCGGCTCGAGCAACAAATGGTGCTCGGCAGCAAACTCCTCGAGGCTCTCCGGTCGACGCCGGCGACGCCGTTCGTGAGCTCGCTGATTGTACAAGAAGTGCCGCGCGCAGGCACAGAGCCAATGCCTGAACCGGCCGCGCTGATCGACTCGGGAAAACGCGCCGTCGGCGAGGAGCTTTTCGAACAGGCCCTGCACCAAGTCTTCAGCCCTGTCGGGCCCCTCGCCAAGCTTACGATAGTAAGCGTAGACCGGGCGCCGGTACGCGCGGCAGAGCTCGGCCAAGGCGCGGCGCGCCTCCTCGGGCGAAAGCCGTGTGCGCCGGACGACGCTCCAGGAGGTCGTGGGAAAACCGGCGCGCGGCGCCGGTGGAGGCGCACCGAGAGGACAAGGCGCGAGCCCTTCTTCGATGAGCTTCTTCGCGATTCCTGTAGTCGTTGTGTCCGATGTCGTGGTCGCCATGGTCGTTTCCTCGCCTTCCGTCGTGCCGTCCGCAGCTGGACGAGCCCTCCCAAGTGTAGGAGACGCAGCGCTCGACGCGCGTCACGAAAAAAACATCGCCTCCAAGGGGGCCGGGCCGCGCAATGCATTTCGGAATCATTCGAGATTTCAGGTAGTCGCCGCGAAACGATGAGTCCGCAACAAAGTCCAAGGTTCTTCGAGCTTCCTTTGGCTCGACCTCGGGCAGCTCGACCGCGACGATCGCGGCCTTGGGAGGCGAGGCGGGCGACACGGGCGCCGGGCGTAAGCACCGCGCACTTCCTTTCCCGTGGCGTGCTCCCGCTTGAACCGCCGGTTCGGCATTTCCTGAGATCTTCGTGCGACGCGGTCGGCGACCATGACCGGGCGAGCCCGTGGGAAGAGGGCCGCGAGCGCCAGCCACACGTGGCGCCTGTAATGCGCGCTGGGCCTTGCCAGGTCCTTGGGAAGGCCGATTGGCGCAGGAATCGAGAGCTCGTCCACCCGGGTCGATTGGCGGGGTCCACGCGCACGGCGCAAAGCCCCAGAAGTTCTCGGAATCGATCTACCACGCTTGAAGCACCATGGATTGGACGGGATTGGCGCTTTGGCCAGCGGCCATCTCAGACCTTCAGCGCCGGTGAAGCCACCCCAAGCGCCGGGCGCGCCGCCACGCGAAGTAGCGAGCGACCAGGAACACCATACCGGCCCCGAGTGTGACGAGCACCGCGGAAATGCCGAGCAAGCGCAGGAAGCGATGGCGGTGCGGACCCACGACGGCCTCGTCCCGGGTCTGGACGACGACCGCGTACGCGGTTCTGCCGACGGGGGCGAAACCGGCGAGCCAGCGTCCTTCGAAGCCCGGAATGGGATCGCGGTGGTCGTCCTCCGCAAACGTCGCGGAAGCCGCGGCGAACCGGAGCTGAGGACCGGGCTCGGCTCGATACTGGCGGTCGAGCCCGCGCAGCCAGGCGAGCGCCTTTCGATCCGGGTCCAGCGTCACCGCCTGCCCGTGCTCGAGCCGTTCGTGCACCAGCACTCGGTGCTCGTCCGGCAGCCGGTCGTATGCCTCCGAGCGCTCTCTATCCCTGAGGCTGATCAAGACCGCCAGGCGGCCCGCATCTTGGGGATCGAACAGGCGGAGCGAGCCGAGGTGCGCATCCGTACCGATCAACGCGCCGGTCACTCCGAGCCAGGTTCCGTCGTCGTCGATCACGGGAACCGCCAGCGCGACTTTCACCCGGCCGTCGGATTCGGAACGGTACATACGCGCGAAATAGGCTTCGCGCCGCCCCTGCCGGCCGAGCCCGCGCGCGCCCTGAAAGTAATCGCGAAACGTGAAGCTCCGGCCCAACAGCGGGACGACCTTCGGGTACCGCTCGATGGCTTGTCCCTCGCGATTGAAGAGGGTCATGCCGTCGAACACCGAGCCTGCCCCGCAATCTCGGAGCGCCTGCTCGGCAACGTTCGGGGCGCCGCTCGGTGAATCGGAGCGGGGGCCATCCGGCGCTGCTGGGTCCGATGCACGGCGGAGCCGCTCGAGCAGCCGCGGCTCGCCGGTGCACGCCACCAGACGATCCGAAAGCAACCGGAGCTGGAACAGAACCTGACCCGCGGTCGCGCGGGCGGCGTACTGATTCGCCTTGAGCGCCGCGCTCCGCAGCGCTGCTTCCTGCTCGATGCCCGCGGCGATCGCGAGCCACAGCGTCGCGATCACCACGAAGCAAGCCGCCGCGGCGCTGGCGAGCGCCAACGGGTGGCGCCGGCAGGAGAACCAGAGCCTGCAAAGCCCGCGGCTCGCCGGCGGCACGTACTCGCCGCGCAGCCAGTCCTCGAGCTCTCGCGAAAGCTCGCTCGCGCTCGCGTAACGAGCGTCGGGATGCTTCGCGAGACAACGCATACAGATGTCCTCGAGCTCCCGATCGAGCTCCGGGTTCAGCGAGCGCGGAGCGGGCGGAGCTTGGGTCGCGAGCTTTTCACGGATTTCTTCGTCGCTCGCGGCCTGAAACGGCCGCCTGCCCGTGACGAGCTCATAGAGCACGACGCCGAGCGCATACACGTCGGTCCGTACCGTGAGCTCCTCGCCGCGCGCTTGCTCGGGAGCCATGTACGCCGGGGTGCCGCCGTAGCCGGCGGTCGTGGGATCGTCGATGCAGCGCGCGACTCCGAAGTCCACGACGCGCGGCTTGCCGTTCCGATCGAGCAAGATGTTCGCCGGCTTCAGATCCAGGTGCAGCACGCCGCGCGCGTGCGCGTGCTCCACGGCTTTGGCCACCTGGATCATCCAGGCCACCGCCCGCTCGACGTCGCGGGAGGCACTGGCGACATGGTGAGCGAGGCTCTCGCCCTCGATGAGCTCCATGGTGAAGAAGGGATGACCTTCGTGCTCGCCCACGTGACGGATCGGAACGACGTTGTCGTGCTTGAGGCTCACGGCTCGCTCGGCCTCGAGCTGGAAGCGCCGCCGCTCGTCCGGCGTCGCGAGCTTCGCGGAGCGCATCACTTTGAGCGCCACGTACATCTCAATCTCCAACTGCCGCGCTCGATACACGACGCCCATCCCGCCTCTGTCGATCTCCTCAAGCAACCGGTAGTCCCCGACTACCGACCCCACGCCGGGCTCGCCATCCGTGGGCACACTCAGGCCGAGCGCGAGCAGCTCGCGATTGTGCCGGAGATCGGCCGCGAGCTCCGAAGCGCCCGCGGACTCGAGCGTCTCGAGCTCACCGCTCGACGGCAGACTCTTCGAGGATGTCGTGGTCAGCAGAGTCATGTTTCCTCGCCGTCGGTCGGGCCGTCCGCGCGACGGACGAGCCCGCCCAAGTTAGGAGACGCGCCGCTCGACGCGCGTCACGAAAAAAAACATCGCCCCGAAGGCTGCGCCCGCAATGCATTCGGAATCGTTCGAGATTTGGGCCAGTCGCTGCGGAGCGACGTACCCGCAACGAAGTCCAAGATTCCGACCTTCCCTGCTCCTGCATTGCTCCCCTATCCTCGGTCGTATGCCGAGCGCGCGGATCGACGCCCGGACCTGGATCGCCACCGATCGACCGGGCGAGCGCATCGCCATCGGCCGGCCGCTGCCCGGCGTCGAGGTGATGTCGGTGCGCGGCAGCGACCGGCATTGGCGCGAGGCCCACGACACCTTCACGTGCGGCCTGATTCGGCGAGGACAGCCCGGAGTTGCCGCCGAGTGGCGCACGCGCGGGCGCTCCGTCACCTCCGGTCCGGGCAGCATCATGGCGATCGAGCCGGGGGAGGTGCATGTAACCGAACGGGTTCACCTGCGCCGAAGCAAGGCGGACTTCGACGTCGTGCGTATCGCGCCGGAGCACATCGCAGACGCCGTACGCCGGCTCGATATGACGCAACCCTTTCACTTCAAAACTCCCACCCTCGACGATCCCGTGGTCTACTCGGCCTTCGAGGCGTTCGTCGTCGAGGTCGCCGAGGGTGCGAGCCCGCTCGTGCTCGAAGCTACTCTCTGCAACGCGATCGGCGTCGTCGTCACACGCGCCGGAGAAGCCTCCGGTGGCGCTCACGCTCGCCTCGATCCCGTGCGCGACTACCGCCTGAGGCGCGTGCGCGACCGCCTGCGCGAAGAAGACGCGGCGCGTATCGCGCTGGACGAGCTCGCCGAGCTTGCGGGCGTCAGCAAATGGCAACTTTGCCGGCTGTTTTTGCGCACGTTCGGCGTCTCCGCCGGGGAGTACCGGAACACCCTTCGGCTCGGCAAGGCCGTGCGGCGCCTGACGAGCGGCGATCCGATCCAGCGTATCGCCATCGAGCACGGTTACACCGAGGCGCCCTATTTCAATCGTGTTTTCAAGAAGCACTACGGCGTGAGCCCCGGCGTCTGGCGCAGGCTCGTCCGGGCGAACGATCGGCTCATTCGGACCGCTCGCGAAGCCCGACTCGGAGCTCGGTCTTTGCCGTATCCGCAGAAGGGCTAGCCTATCTCGACGGAATCGCTCATCGCTCCTCACAAAAACCGCGACGCGCCGGCGCGTTCCGTTGTGGATAGGGGTAGAGGAAGCCATGGAGCGCGTCAAACCTTTTTCAGAGCCCTCGAAACCCGCCCGGTCTCGCGTCAGCGGCGCTTCCGCCGGCACCCGAGCGCAGCCCAACGTCGCGTGCAGCATGCTGCGCGGAATACTGGGCGAGATCAATGCCTGCGTTCCTTGTGTCGCCGGCGGCAATGCCATGCCTCTGATCGAAGCCGCCTATGCCATCGGCTTGCGCCTGGTTCCCACGCGCTCCGAGCTCGGCGCGGGATTTGCCGGCAACGGCATCGCCTGGGAGAGCGGCAGGCCGGCCCTGTGCATCGTGATCGCTTCGGTCGGCGTCTATGGTCTCGTGCAGGCGCTCCACGCCGCTTGCGTGAACCGTCGTCCCCTGGTCGTCGTCTCCGGCGACGTCGCGTCGATCGGTAGAGGCTCCGTGCAAGCGGGGGACGGCTGGGATGGGCCTTCGGTCACCCGCGTTACTCGACCGCTGACCGCGTGGAGCTTCGATGCGCTCACCGCCGACCTGGCCGTGCGCGGGCTTCGGCGTGCTGTGCTGCTAGCCAGGGAAGCGCGTTGCCCGACTCACCTCAACGTGCCCCTGTCGGTGCAGGAGCAACCGGCACCATGAATCCGAACGGCTCCACCACGCGCAGCGCCGCGGACGTCCTGCTCGCCGCCGTCCGCCCGCTGATCCTCGCCGGGCCCGAAGCCGCTCCGGCTCGCGCCGAAATCCTCGGGCTCGCACGAAAGCTCGGTGCACCGTTGCTGACGACGCCCGACGCGAAGTCGTTGTTCGACGGGCGACACAGCATCGGGGTGTTCAGCCTGGGCAGCTCCGCGCTGTCGCGACGCGTCGTCGACGAGGCCGACGTGGTGCTCGCAGTGAGCCCGCTCGGCGAGTTCAGTTGCCGTCTCGGCCGAGCATTCCGCCATCTTCGCGTGATCCAGATTAGCGACTCGATAGCCAACGTCGCACACGCCGACCTTCCCGAACTGGTGCTCGTTTCGCCTTGCGTCGCCGACCTGTTGCGCGAGCTCCGCGCGTCGCTCGCGTGCATTCTCGCCAAGCCTCGTGCCCGTTGGTTAGGGGATGCCGCACGCCGCGTACCGTCAGCAGAAACACCTTCGACTCGAGCGGGGGTGATCCATCCCCTGACCGCAATCCGCGCCATCGAAAGCGCCCTCCCCGACACGGTACGACTCTGCCTCGACGTATCGTCGGCGGCGCTGTACGCGTACGAGCACATCGAGCTTCGTCCCGGCCAACGCGTGTTCTCGAGCATCGAGAAGAGCGCGTGCATGACCGAAGCGCTGCTCGCCTCGCTGGGCGTTCGTCTCGCGTCCGGAGCGCCGACGCTGACGCTCGTCGGGGACTGGGGCTTTTGTATGGCGCCCGACGAGCTGCACACCGCCGTCCAGCTCGGCCTCGACCGCTACGCGGTCGTGATCTGGGACAACCACGGTGGCGCCTTCATCGGTACCGGCACCGCGCAGCAAGGCATTCGTGTCCCCGACGACACGTGGCGCTTCCGTCCCGGGCCCCACTTCGCCCGGATCGCTCGTGGTTACGGTGCCGAAGGCATCACCGCACGCGCCGGGGAAGAGCTGTCGCGAGCCGTGGCACACGCCCTCGAAGCTCCCCGTCCGGTACTGATCCAGGCCCTGATCGATCCCGAGATCCCCGTTCCGGCCGGCGATCGATTTTTCAGTCTCGGACCTTGCGCGAACCAAAGCGCGGGCGACGTTGAATCCCCGGCACTCATGGGGCTCGAGTCGTGACCAGCGTAGACGTAATTCGCTGGATTGGCATCAGCCATCTGCTCCAGCCGCCGCTCACCGCATTTCTCGCCAGCCCTCGGGGGCTCGACCTTCGCCGAAAGCTGAAGCCGGATAGCCCGCTCGGCACGGCGGTGATCGAAAACATGGCGATCGCCTCCATCGTGCTGCCGACCGCGTTGGGTCTGCTCCTTGCGCTCCACGCCGAAGCCGCCGTCAGGGACGGACCGGCTCGGACACTGGCATGGCTGCTCGCGGCGTTTTGGTGCTTCCGCCTCTACCGCCAACTCTTCGTGCTGCACCAGACGTGGCCACGCGAGCCCCCGCGAGTCGCCCACTTGCGCGGGTTGCTCGGGCTGATCTTCTTCGTCCAGGGTCCACTGCTCGCGGCGACGTTGATCTTCGAAGCCACGGTAACAGGTCCGCACCAAAGTGCCAACCGCGTCCAACCACGGGTCGTCAGCGCGCGCTAAGAAGGCGAGCGTCATGATTGGGATGAGCACATGAACCGACAAGACGAAAAGCTCTACACTGCTTTGCGCTCCTTCGAGCTCGACGACCCGGGGGCGCGATTTCCGTTCTCCGCGCGTCTTTCCCGTGAAAATCGCTGGTCCCGGGCCTACACGGCGCGCGTGATCGACGAGTACAAGCGCTTTCTGTTTCTGGCAGCGGCAGCGGGCCACGAGGTGACGCCGTCCGAACAGGTGGATCAGGCGTGGCACCTGCACCTCGTCTACACAGAATCGTACTGGCAGGGCCTGTGCGGCGAGGTGTTGCGGCGGCCGCTCCACCACGGTCCGACCCGAGGGGGCGCGGCTGACCGCGCACGTTTCAGAGACGCTTATCAACGGACCCTCGCAAGCTATCGACGCTACTTTGGAGAGGACGCTCCTTCTGACATCTGGCCCGACGAAGCGCAGCGTTTCGCAGACGACGCGTTCGCTCGCGTGAACCTCTGTCACCACTGGCTGCTGCCGAAACCCGCGTGGTGGGACGCCATGGAGCGCCGGGTGCGGTCATGGGTCGGGGCGCGCAGGAGGCCGTACTTGCTCGGGCTGGCTGTCGCGGTAACCGGTGTCATCGGCTGCTCGAACGCGGCGAGTGATGCGCCGTCTTTGTTCGAGCTCGGCGGGCCGGAGTTTCTGAGTCGCTGGGTCGCAATCTGGCTGGCGTCGCTTGGTGTCGCGCTTGCGTATCGAGCTTGGCTCCGCCGCACCGGAGGACGCTCGCTCGAGCCGAAGCCAGAGCTGGATCCTTACGAGCTCGCCTACCTGGCCGGCGGAGACGAGCGGGTGTTTCAGGCGGTGATCGCGAGCCTCACGTCACAAGGTCTATTGAGCCGCATCCTGACGAAGAACGACAAAGTGCTTGCGCGCGGAACACCGTCCAGCGACGCGCATCCGATCGAACATGCAGCACACGACGTTGCCTCCGGTCGGCCCGGGGTGCAGCTCTCCGAGCTCCGCGCGGAGATCAGCCACTCGTTCGCCTCGCAAAGGCGCAAGCTGGAACGGCTCGGGCTGACCGTGCGCGAAAGTCGCATGAGAATCTTGCTGCTCGTTGGGTCGTTGGCTCCGGTGATTGGCATCCCAAGGATCGTCATCGGGGTATTCCGGGACAAGCCGGTGAGTTGGCTGGTGGTGCTGGTGATCGTGAGCGCCATCATCGCCATGCTCCTCTGCAGCGGAATCCGTCGAACACGCCGTGGTGACGCCGTCTTGAGCGAGGTGACGCGCGAGCACTCGTCCGAATCCGGAGAGAACGTGCCGCTTGCCGTCGCCGTTTGCGGACTTTCGATCTTCGCCGAGACCGAGCTCGGCCACTTGGTTCCTGTCCTCGGGGAGAGTCCACGAGCGTCGGGTTCCGTGGTGACGACACAGGGTTCGGGAACCAGGGTGGTTCCTGTCCTCGGCGAGAGCCCGCAAGCTTCGGGCGGTACGGCACACGACGCCGGCGGGGAAGGCGGTGGCGATGGGGGAGGTGGCGGCTGCGGTGGCTGCGGTGGCTAGAGCCCTTGAGCCAGGATTTCGTGGACGAACAGGTCAAGTTTGTCCGAAGGGATCAGGCAGCATCGCGCCAGAGACGGTCGACGGCGGATTCGATGTGGCGAATGGCGACGCGAAGCGCAGATGGAATGGGTGGA
>DASWGX010000395.1:0-5035 GCA_036393455.1 Polyangiaceae bacterium | reverse complement strand
CCGGAGATCGTCAAGCTCGACATGTCGCTGGTTCGCGACGTGCACCTGAGCTCGACCAAGCAGAAGGTGATCCGCTCGATGACGTCGCTGTCCCAGGACATGGGCATGCTCGTCGTCGCAGAAGGCGTGGAAATCGCCGAAGAACGCGACACCTTGATCGACCTCGGCTGCAATCTGCTGCAAGGCTTCTTCTTCGCCAAACCGGATCGTGCCTTTCCTTCGGTACGGTGGTGACGGTGAAAAACGTTCGAGCTTCTTCGAGCCCGCCGCGCGACGGTCGAGCCGCCTTGCTGCCGACCGGGGTCGCGCCGCCCGATACCGCAACGCAAACGCCGTCTGCGGAGCGCGCGGCAGAAAACGGCTCGAAGACGTACCGCCGTCCGACCCTGAGCGAACCATACATTACCGAGGCGGACGACACTCTGGACACCGAAATCCCGCGCTGCACGGACTTCGGCGATCCGCCTCGACTCGAGGTGAAGCGCGACCGATCGCTCCTGGTGCGCACGGACGGAGTGGACGCCGGGCGAGTCGTCAGCCTCGCGGGCGCGGTGCTGAGCATCGGACGCCACCCGAGCAACGGCCTTTCCCTGGTGGACGCCGGAGTCAGTCGTTTTCATGCCCGCGTCGAGCAGACCGGCCACGATTACCGCGTGCGCGACCTCGGCTCTCGCAACGGCACCTACGTTCAAGGGCGTCGCGTCGACCTCGCCGAGCTCGGCGACGGCGATCGGCTCGAACTCGGACCGAGCGTGGGCTTTCGCTTCGTTTTCACCGACGGCCAGCACGAACAGCTGCTGCGTCAGCTCTACGAGTCGAGCAATCGAGACGCGTTGACCGGCGCCTTCAATCGCAAGCACTTCGACGAGCGCCTGCGTACGGAGGTTGCGTACGCGGCGCGCCACGACGCGGATCTATCGCTCATTCTCTTCGACCTGGATCATTTCAAGCGCGTCAACGATACGCTCGGCCACCCCGCCGGCGACGCGGTGTTGCGACAGGTGGCGCGCCTCGCCGAGCAGACCCTGCGCGCCGAAGACGTGCTGGCGCGCTTCGGCGGCGAGGAATTCGCCGTCATCCTGAGGGGCACGAGCGCGGCTGGAGCGCTTCGGCTCGCGGAACGTCTGCGCGCGACGATCGCCGCGGTACCGGTCGTGGTCGAGCGCCGGCCCGTTCCGGTAACGATCAGCGCGGGCTGCGCGGCGCTGGATCTGGCCGCCGGCGCATCCGCAGAAGTGCTCCTGAAGGCGGCGGATGCCGGTCTCTATGCCGCGAAACGCGCGGGTCGAGACCGCTGCGCGACCGCCGGCGGGAAGCCCCGCTAGACCGACATCCCCCTTGACCCGCTCCGCCGTGTCCCCTAGAGCACTCGCATCGACCGAGTGCTCGCCCGGCTCGGCTGGTCAACGGACGGAGACGCGTCGTGAACATCGACTTCGAAAAGCTGAAAACCGAACGGGACCAAGTCAAAGATGGGCTTCGTGAGCTCGAGCTCGAGCAACGGCGTCTGGAGGCGGAGCTCAAGGGCCTGAGGCAGCGCGAGGTCCAGGCCAAGCGCCAGATCGAAGCGCTGACGACCCTGATCGATATCGCGGAACAGAAGGAAAAGGGTCAGGAAGGAACGGAACCCGCCGCGTCGTGAGCGCGCGGGCCGAAGCCAGCGCGAGCAGCTGCCAGACTCAGGCCGACGAACCTCACCTTTCGTCCATTGTGGCACATGGTTTTGTGGCACATGGTTTCACAGCTTGGTTTTCGCGAGCTTGAGAATGCGGCGGAAATGAGATGCCGAGATCGGCATGACGCTGAGGCGCGACCGCTTGAGCAAGAGGCAGTCGGCGAACGCGGGGTCCTGGCGCATTCGTGAAAGGGTCACTGGCGCCGCGAGCGCCTGTACCGGGGTGACGTCGACGGCGGACCAGTCTCCGCCCTCCGCGCTGGGGTCGGCGTAGGCCTCGCGCGCGATCTTCATCACGCCCACGACTTCCTTGCCCACGTTCGAATGGTAAAAGAGCGAAAGATCACCGGGTTTCATGCGTCGCAGGTTGTTGCGGGCCGAGAAATTGCGCACGCCGTCCCACCTGCCTTTTCCGTCTTTCACGAGCTGCTGCCACGAGTACGCGTAGGGCTCGCTTTTCATCAGCCAGTACTGTGCCGCCATCGTGGTCTTGGCTCCTCGACGACGCATAACCGATCGGCGGACGCTTTTGAACCGGGAACCCGCGGCGTCTCGCGGACGGGCCCGAGACGCGTCGAAAGGCCCCTAGTCTCGGTCCGCGTCGACGATATCGAGCAGTACCGGACAATGATCGCTGAGGGCTCTCGCGGGGAAGGCGACGCTCCTCGGCTCGATCGGCTCGCAGCGGAGCTTGCGACACAGACCTTCGACGCGCGCCGCGTCCGTGAGCTCGCGCATGTCGCTCGGCGCCGCGAAATGATCGAGAGCCTGCGGGCGGCCGCGATAGTAGTAGCTACAGCCTGAAGCCCCCGCGACGAGCTTGTAGGCGCGGGGCAGCGCCTCGAGTATTTTCACCAAACCTTCGAGCTCCTCCTCCGGCAAGAGCGAGGGCTTGCAGCGAGAGCAGCCCATCGTATTGAAGTCTCCGGCGAAGACGACGTCGGCGTCGCCCGTCGCTGCGAAGGCTTGCTCGAAGGCGGTGAAAAACGAGGCGAAGGACTTGCGGCGCAGACCGAGGTCGCGCGCGGCCGGCCCGCTCTTCAAGTGGACGGAAATGACGTGAAGATCGAGGCCGCCGGGAAAGCGGAAGTAACCACCCAGGCCCGGCCGGAGCTGATCCTTGCAGGGGACGCCGTGGGGGTTCAGCGCTTGGAACGTCGCGAACTCGCCGGCAGCCGCGCGCCTTTTATTGAACAAGAGCCCGACGTGCTGCCCGTGAGGGTTCGGGCACGTGTCGAGCTGCAGCGCCCACGCGCCGCGGGTGAAGCGATCGAGCGCGCGCGTGAGCGCGGCGACCGCGAGCTTCGAGCGCTCGTTGTGCTTCACCTCCTGGACGGCCAGGACGTCCACGTTCATCCACGCGATGACGCACGCCAGCCATTCGGTATCCACGCCGGGCCCTTCGGGCGCACGCCCGGGCCGCCCGTCGGGAAACCAGTGCAGATTCCAGGTGCCGAGCCGCACGCGACCTGCCTCGCGTTCGAGCGGCGCCCCGACCCGGGCGCGGCAGGCGTCCGGCGAAGCCCAAGGCGAGGTGTCGGTCGCCACCACGGCCGACTCCGCCGGCTCCGCTCGCGGGGGCGGCGAGCTGGACGGCGTCGCCGGCGCGGGCGCCGCGGCGCGGCTGACCGCCGAAGTGAGCGCCCGCGGCCGCGCCTCGTTTTCGACGTGCGAGCCGCGGCACCCCGTCGCGATCGCAGCGACGAGCAGCACGGCGCGATGCGCTCGAAACGAAACCGCCGGAAATCTCACGCCCCGAGATTGCACGAACCATACCGTCGAGTCACGGAATCAGCTCGACGGTGATCTCGACCTGGCGTCCCGAGGGATAGCTGAACCTGGCCTTGCCGGGACGGCCCGGTGTCGGCGGCTCGGAACTCAGCTCGACGCTGTCGCTCGGATCGTAGCTCTCTTCGCGCAGGCTCGGACGGTCGCTCACGTGCGCGGTTAGCATCAATACCTGCGCCTTCGCGCTGTCCGGCGTTTCGGACGAAAACCGTCCAATCTTCAAGAACAGGCGCGTGCGCTCGACCAGTCGCTTCCAATGGGCTGCGATTTCCACGGGTTCGCCCACGACACTCTCGAGACGGCCTTCGTCGTCCAGCTCCAGCCGGACGCGCGCGCTGTCGAAGAAACCGAGCGGCCGCGAGCTCCAGAATGGATCGGCGTGCCCCGCCCGCGGAAGCATACGCGTGAACTCCTTGACGAGCGATCGACGGCGAGGGTCCGGCGTCTCTTGCTCTCCTCCCAACGTCGTCGCCGAGGCCGTGACCGGAATCGCCCCCGCGCCGGCAAGGGCCGAAGCGACGCCGGTGGTGTCCGCGGCCGGCGCCGACGCCGACGTCGATTGCAGGCTCTCCGTTTGTCCTGTCGGTGCCGGTGGCGAGAGCTCGGCACCGGCCGAAGCCGACGGCGTCGTGCGCTGCGGCGCAACTTCCTCCGTTTCGACAGCCGGCGCGACGTCGGGGCTCGGCTCCGCGGACTCGGTCGGGTTGCGAGGCGGGGCGCGTCGTCCAAGCTCCCGAGCCACTGCGCCAGGTGGGGTGCCGGTCACCCGGATCGCTTCTATTTCCCAGGTTTCTCCGCTGCCGAGCAACGGCGCCCTCGTCCGAGCCGGGATTGCCGCGCCGGCGACCCAGGCCACGCCGAGAGCCGCAAGGACGTGCAACGACACGGAGCTGGCATACGCCAAGGCGAGGGGCTGGCTCTTCGAGCGGGGCATCATGCGTTGACGGCGGCCGGAGGTCGGACCCCTTCGATACCCCATGGGTTGGGAAGTTCCAGCGTGGGGCGGCCCCGGCGTGCCCGCTACCCGGCGCCCTCCCGGCCGCTCAGCGGCGCGACGGCGGCTTTGGCGAGCCGAAGTGAACGGCGTCGCCCTCGCCCGGACCGTTCGCATCCACCGAGGGACCGAGAAGCGTCACGAGCTCCGGGCGCTCGATGGTCTCATTTTGCATCAGCCGCTGCACCAGGCCTTCGAACTCCCTGGAATGTTCTTCGATCACCTTGCGCGCCTCGGCCGCCGCATCGCGCAGCATTCGGCTGGTTTCTTCTTCGATCGAGTGAACCGTAGCGTCGCTCGTGCCGCCCTCGGTCGCCAGCACCTGGCCGAGGAACGGGTGCTCGGTGCGGTGCTCGTGAAACACGGGACCGATGCGATCGCTCATGCCGAAGTGCGCCACCATCTTGAAGGCAATTTCCGTCGCCCGCTTGAGATCGTTTTCAGCGCCGGAAGAGATGTCGCCCAGCGCGACGTATTCCGCGGCGTAACCCCCCATGAGCACTCGAAGCCGTGAGTCGAGCTCCGGCTTCGTCATCATGTGCCGATCGGCGCCCGGCGTCTGTTGCGTGGCGCCAAGG
>DASWGX010000394.1:0-4660 GCA_036393455.1 Polyangiaceae bacterium | reverse complement strand
CGGCCTGGAGCTGCCGGCCTTGTGCATCGCGGTTGCGGCGGCGCTGGGCGGGCTGTCCGGACACCGACAGCGAGCGTCGGCTCGCAGTGCACCGGTCCTGAGCAGCGCCGGAATGCGCGCGGTTTGCGCGCTGGGAGTCGCACTGACGCTCGGTGCCGCCATCTCGTCGACCGCCTGGCGCGGCGCGGCCAAGGAGCGGGCTGCCCTCAGCGCCGCCTACCGGTCGGCAAAGCCCACCGATCGAACCGCGGCCGCCAGCCTCGGGGAAGCGGTCGAAATCGCCGTCGCGCGCCACCCGGCCGATCCGTTCTTGTTCAGGCTCGGAGCTCTGGTCGCAATGCGACGAGAGCGTGATCCCATGCCGTGGCTCACGCGAGCACTGGAGCGCGGCATGACACAGGGTCGCACCTATCTGGTATTGGCGCTCGCACTGGGACGGCGGGGCGCAACCGATCAAGCGCTCCTCGCACTCAGGCAGGCGATCGAGCACGACCCCGAGCTCATGGCTGTAGCGGCGCGCCGCGCCCTCGACCTCAGCCAGGACCCCGAGCGACTGGCGCGTGCCGCTCCCTCGGGGTCGGGCGGCGCTCGCTTTCTGGTGCGCGCGGCTTCCCTGGTTCGAAATCCGGCGCAGGCACCCCTCAAGCAGCGACTGCTCGGGCTCGCGATCGAGCGAGACCCGAGCTCGACACAACCGCGCTCCCTCTGGGTGCTCGGACGGATTGCCGACCTCCAGGCGCGGCGCGCCCCGTGCGAGGACACCGAGCGAGTCGCTTGCCGCAAGCGCATCGACGCCGAGCTCGCTCACATCGAACGACTCGGTGCCGAGCGCTGGACCGTGCTCGAGCTGCGCGCACGGTTCCTGCTCGCCTCCGGCAAGACGCACGACGCCCTCGCTCGGCTGCGTGCCGGTTGTGACTCGCTCGGCCCGGCCGACGCCATGCGATGCTTCGAGCTACAAGCACGAGTTGCCGCCGAAGCACGAGACCGGGAGGCGCTGAAGGACGCGGCCAAGCGACTGATTGGCACGTGTTCCACGCTCGAACGCTGCGCCAGAGCTCATCGCTCCGTCGGCGATCAAATGATGCGCATACGCGCTTATGGCGACGCTGCGCACCACTACGCCCGTGCAGCGGAAATCCTGCCCTCCGACCACGGATGGCTCAAGCTGGCCGACGCGGCGCTGCGCGCCGGAGCGCCTGCGCGAGCCGCCGCGGCGCTGCGCCGAGCGCGAGCCTCCAACCAGCGTACCGCCTTGCTCCGGCGTGCCAAGGCGGCGCTCCAGCGCGACCTTTCACTGCACTTGAGTGATCGCTGAGGTAGAGTCGGACCCGCGGCCCCCGCATGGACGACTCCGCGCTGAGACTCGGCTTCGTAACGTCGCGTTCCGCGTTCACGGAGCGCGGGCGGCTTCTTGCCGACGCCGGCTTCGCCCGGCTCGTCCACGCGCTACGCGAGGGCGTCGAAACGCTCACGCTGGCCTACAGCGCGGCGCCACGGCGGCAGCCGCTGCACGATCACGTGCTCGGAGCGGAAACCTACGCCGTGGCCCTACCCTGGACGCCGAGTCTTGCAAGCGGCGTGTGGCGCGTCCGCGCCGCTAGCGCGGCAATCCGTGAAGTCGAACGGCGCGCACAGGTCGTGATCGTGCAGCTTCCATTCGCGACGTTCCCCGCCCTGTTTCACGCGCGAACGCCGCGCGTCTATCACGTGTGCTCCGACATCGCGCGGATTGCCCGGACCTCGCCGGCGTACGCGGGAGCGACGCGCGGGCTCGCCGTGACCGCCGGAAGCATCACTCACGCCGCCCACCGATACTTGACCAGCCGCGCACGCACTCGCACCGTCACGAACGGCCACGAGCTCTACCAACGCCTGAAGCAGCCGCCGGGAAGCTCCGTGGTTTCCGCTTCACTCTTTTCGCGCGAAGTCGGCAGCGTCACGAGACGGCGTCCTCCCGACGCGCCCTTTCGCGTGCTGTTCGTCGGTTACCTGCGCCCGGAAAAGAACTTCGCCGTCCTGTTCCGGGCTTTCACGCGACTCATCGCGGACGTGCCGAACGCGGAGCTCTACGTCGTGGGAGCCGAAGCTCCCCTCGATCGCGGTTCCTCGCGCCTGGTTCTGGAGCTACTGAAACCGATTCGCGAGCGAGTGACCTTCACGGGGCACCTGGCGTTCGGACCGGATCTGTTCCAGTGCTACGCGGACGCCGACGTGCTCGCATTGCCGAGTTCGAGCGAGGGAACCCCTCGCGTCCTGATGGAAGCGCGCGCCTTCGGCTGTCCCGTGATCGCCAGCGACGTGGGCGGTATTCCGACGTCCATCAGCGACGGCCACGACGGGCTCTTGGCGCCCCCCGACGATGCCGCGGCGTGGCATCGCGCGCTCGTCGCCGTAGCAAAGGACGCAGAGCTCAGGCGTGTGCTGGTCGAGCACGGCATCGCGACGGCGCGGCGACACTCGATCGAGGCCATGGCGGAGCATCTGCTCGCAGAAGCGCGACGAGCACGCGAAGAACGCTGAGACGACGAGCTGACCACCATGCATTCCCCACGCGTCTCCGAGCTTCTCATCCTCGCCGCGTCGACCGCTCTGGCGAGCGGCTTCGCGGTGGGACTGGCGCGGCGCCTGGTCGGACGGCGGCTGCTCGACGTCCCGAACGAACGCAGCTCCCACCGCATCCCCACGCCTCGAGGCGGCGGGATCGGCATCGTCGCGGCGTTTCTGCTCGCGGCGGGAGTCGCCCTCGAGCCCCGAGCAGACTCGCCGCTCTTGCCGCTCGCGGCGCTCGCCGTCGGACTTTCGGGACTCGGTCTCGTCGACGACGCGCGTCCGCTCCCGACCGCGCCCAGACTGCTCGCGCACGTCGCAGCCGCGCTCGCGGCCATCGCGTTCGTCGGCTTCGAGTCCCCGTTCGGGCTGCCTCTGTTCGGCAACGCCACGGGAGCCCTGGCAGCCGTACTCTGGACCCTGTGGATCGCCGGTTTCGTCAATGCCTACAACTTCATGGACGGCATCGATGGGCTCGCCGCGACCCAAGCAATCATCGCAGGAGCAGGCTGGGCGGCGCTCGGGGCCTTTGCCGGCCACGACGAGCCGCTTCTGATCGGCGCGGCGCTGGCGGCGGCGGCGCTCGGGTTTCTCTGGCACAATCGTCCGCCGGCGCGCATCTTCATGGGCGACGTGGGCAGCATGTTCCTCGGCTTCGCGCTCGCCGTCATACCGTTGCTCGAGGCTTCGAGAACGCCCCAAAGTAGTGTGCTGGGCTTGCTCGTGGTTTGGCCGTTCGTCGCGGACACGACGTTTACGCTTTGCCGCCGCGTCTTGAACGGGGAAAACGTCACTCGGCCGCATCGAACCCATCTTTATCAGCGCCTGGTGAGGACGGGCTCGACTCACGCTCGCGTAACGGCCCTGTACGCGGGGCTCGCTTTGCTCGGCGTCGCCTCGGCGCTCGCGTGGGAGCGAGCTTCCGGCGTCGTCCAGGTCGCGTGCCTGTGCACTCTGGCCATCGCATTTTCGGCGCTAGTCGTCTGGACGAACGCGCGCGAGCGGCGCGCCGTCCAAAGCTCCGGTCCCGCGCTTTCATGACTCGGGAGCTCCGCGTTCTCCACGTGTTGAACGGCGCCGGCGGCGGCGCCGCCCTCAGCACGCTCGGCCTGGCTCGAGCACTGGAACGACACGGCATCACGAGCGCTGCCGTGTGCCACGACGCCGGCACCTCGGAGCAACGCCGCCAGGTGATCGAGACGTTCGGCGGGCGCGTCAGCTTCCTTCCCCTGTACCTTTGGAACAAGAAGCTTCGCGCGCCGACCTGGAAACGGCCGTTGCTCGAGCTCCACCAGCTCTGGCGTACCGGCGCGACGCGACGCTCCACGCGCGCCGTGGCGGCTGCGGCGCGCGAGTACGCCGCCGATCTGATTCACTCCAATTCCATCGTACTCTTGGACGGCGCCTGCGCGGCTCGCCGCTGCGGAGTGCCTCACCTGTGGCACGTGCGAGAAGCGCTCGGACCCGGGAATCCCTTTCGCCTGCCCCTCGAAGGCCGAGGCTTCGGCTGGGTCACGCGTCACATGGCCCAGTGCGTCGTCGCCAACTCGGAAACCTGCGCGCGCGCGATGCAGGGCTGGGTATCGACCGAGCGTCTCGAGATCATCCCGAACGGTATCGACATCGATCATTTCGTCGTTCACGAACATGTCGACGTCGCGGAGCGACCGCTCAACGTCGGCATGATCGGCAACTTGAGCGCGCGCTGGAAAAAGCACGAGCTTTTCGTGCGAGCGGCGGCGCTCGTGTCGCCCGATCTTCCGCTGCGATTCGCCATCTACGGTGACGCTCCTCCCGCTGCGCAAAAGAGGCGCAGCGCCTACCCCCACGAGCTGCGCGAGCTCGCGCGCAAGCTCGGTTTGACCGAGCGCCTGCGCTTTGCGGGTTTCGTTCCCGATCCGGCGAACATCATGCGCGAGCTCGACATCGTGGTGCATCCTGCCGATGGCGAGTCGTTCGGCCGCGTCGCGGTAGAGGGGCTGGCCAGCGGCTTGCCCGTGGTCGGCGTGAACCGGGGAGGCGTCGCGGAAATCGTCGAACACGAGGTGTCCGGTTTGTTGGTCCCGGCGAACGACGCGCGCGCTCTCGCGTCCGCCGTGGAGCGACTCGC
>DASWGX010000393.1:0-9329 GCA_036393455.1 Polyangiaceae bacterium | reverse complement strand
GCCCCGAAAGCCCGGACCCGGCGTGCCGGAGTCGCCCCCCGGGGCCATCCTGATTGATAGTCGGTCCGGAAGGGAGAAGGGACAGAGGAAGAAGGATGAAGGATGGGGGACAGGGGGCACAGGAATAGGGGGTGAGGAGCGCCCCCATCGCCGATCGACGGTGACCCCCGGACGGCCATCTTGACGCATCGGCGCGGGCGCTGAAGGCTCGCGCCGTGCCCGGACCTTGCCTCGTCATCACCGCCGTCGGCCCCGATCGCCCCGGCCTCGTCAAAGAAGTGTCGCAGCGGATCCTCGCCGCCGCCGCCAACCTGGAGGACACGCGAATGGCGATTCTGGGGGGCGAGTTCGCGCTCTTGCTCCTGGTCACGGGCGAGGCCGCGGCGCTCGAACGCGTGCGCGCCGCGGCCCCGGAGATCGAGCAATCGCTCGGGCTCAAGCTGGTCGTCAAGGACACGGAGAAGCCTTCGACGGCGCAGCAGTACCTCCCCTACCGTTTGCGCGTCAGCGGCGTCGACCACCCCGGCATCGTGCACGTCGTGAGCGAAATTCTGTCGCGCCACTCGGTCAACGTCGCCACGCTGGAGTCGCGCCTTCACTACGCGCCGTTGAGCGGGACGCCGATGTTCGTCCTCGACGCCGAGGTCCAGGTCCCTTCCCGCGTCGTCACGCGCGAGCTGCGCAAGGAGCTGGACGGCGTATGCGAAGCGGACAACCTCGACTTCGTGCTCGAGGCGCGCGCTTGAAGGGACGCCGTGGCTATTTCACGTACAGCTGCGCTCCCACGGCGCCACCGCCCCGCGTCGCCTTGACGACGAGCGTCGCCGCAAACGGAAGCGGGAATACGTTCTTGTAGCAGGGCGTGATCGACGCCGAGCTGCCGGAACCGCTGTCGACCGCGATCACCGGGCCCGGAAGCGGCAACGAAGGCGACGGCTTGGCCTGAATCTCGAGATCGAGCTCGACGATGCCGGGGCCGCCGCTCGCGACGACCGCGTAGCACTTGCCGCTTTCGAGCATGACCGCACTCTCGATCTTGCCGCCCTCGGAGAGCACGGCACCCATGAGCTCCCCCGTCGTCTGCATGCCCTTGGCGTCTTGCTTGGCTCGCTCCGCGATCGTGAAGGCCAGCGCCTGGGCCGTCACCGGATCGAGCGGTTGGGGGCCCGCGTCGCTGGGTGGCGCCGCGGCGTCGGCGGGCGGCGCGGCACCCTGTGTTCCCGCGTCCGGCGCGAGGGTTTGAGGCTGCGACGGCGGGTACTCGACCGGCTCGTCTTTTTTGCACATGAAAGCGAACAGACCAAGAAGCGACAACCCCATCACCTGCCAGAAGGGCAGACGAGTCCGTCTCGTGCGCGGTTTCATGCGCGGTTTCATGCGCGTCGTGCCTCCAAGCCACTCCGGGTTACACGAGATTGTCGCCGCGCACCACGCAGAAGAGCGTACTTGGCGCACTTTTTCGACTTTCGTGGCCAAAGCTCTTCGGCGTGCATGCGGCACGAGGCCACGCGCAGCACCCGAGCGCGAAGCGGGCGGCCCTGCGTCGGGACGCAACCCGGCGCGGAGCGGCGAGCCCTACCCTCGGCGGCCGGCTGTGATACCACGCTCGTGATGCGTTTCGTGGTCGCGACTCACGGGCACTGCTTCGACGGCCTCGCCAGCGCGGCGTTGTTCACCGCGTTCTCCGGCCGCCTGCACGCGCACGCCGCCTACGAGTACCGCGCCTGCGGCTACGGCGTGAGCCAGCAGCACGCCGAGCCCTCTCTTTTCACGGGCGACGAAAATGCCATCCTCGACTACCGCTTCGTGCCATGCGCGGCGCTCACCTGGTACTTCGACCATCACGGCACCGCTTTCGCCGACGCCCAAGCGCGCAGCTATTTCGAGGACGCGCGAAAGACGCGCCGCTTCTATTTCGATCCGGAGGCGACGTCGTGCACCCGCTTCATCGCCGACGTCGCGGAGCGGGACTTCGGGCTGCGGTTCGACGCGCTCGGCGAGCTCGTCGAGTGGGCGGACAAGGTCGACTCGGCGCGCTTCGACAGCGCGGCTCATGCCACCGATCAAAGCAATCCCCTGCTGCGGCTGGCCGCCGTCGTGGAACACTACGGCGACGATCGCTTCCTGAAGCGATTCGTGCCGCGCCTGCTCGATGCTCCCGTGCGTTCCCTGGCGGAAAGCGAGGACGTGTCGCGCAAGTTCGCGCCGCTCGGACGCCGCCAGCAGCGTTTTGCGGAACGCGTGCGCGAAAAGGCCGAGGAACGCGGCCGCGTCGTGTTCGTGGACTTGACGGACGCGGTTTCGACCACGCTCGGCAAGTTCGTCACCTACGCGCTCTTCCCGAGGGCCGTGTATTCGGTAGTGGTGGGCCTCTTGACGAGCGGAATCAAAATCTCCATCGGCTACAACCCCTGGTGCGGCCAGCCTCGCGATCGAGACATCGGCAACCTGTGCGCGCGTTACGGGGGCGGCGGACATCCCGTCGTAGGCGGCATATCGCTCGGTCGAGAGGCGCTCGAGCGCGGCCGTCGAATCGCCGCCGACGTTGCCGAACAACTGGCTTGATGAAGCGCATCGCGTCGGGTGCCGGCGTCGCTCGCCCGTGGCGAAGGCGCGACAACGAAGGGCCGCGCATTTTCGCGCACCGCGGCGCGCGCTTCCACGCTCCCGAAAACACGCTCGCCGCGTTCGAGCTCGCGCGGCGCGCCGGAGCCGACGGCATCGAGCTCGACGTGCGGACGGCGGCCGACGGCACCGTCGTCGTCTTTCACGACACGACGCTCACCCGGATGACCGGCGGCGAGGATCGACGGCGCGTCGCAGAGCTCGACGGCGAGAGCCTCAGCCGCGTGCGCCTGTCCGGAGAACCCGTCCCGACGCTCGAGGACGTCCTCGCCTGGGCGCGCAACACGCCGCTTCTCGTCAACGTCGAGCTCAAGCGAGACGTCCCGCGGCGGGCCGAGCTCGTTGCCGCGGTGGGTGCGCTCCTCGACAGCGAGCCGGAAGCGCCGGAACGCATCCTGCTCTCGAGCTTCGATCCGGCGATGGTGTGGCGCGCGGCGCGGCGCGCGGCACGCGTGGCGGTCGCCTGGCTGCTCCACGACGGGCAAAGGCTGCTTCGGACCGCGCCCGGCTGGTCGCGGCTCGGCGCGCGCGGCGTCCATCTCGAGCGTACCCTGCTTTCGCGAGCGCGCGTGGCGCGGCTGCGACGGGCCGGCGCCTTCGTCAACACCTGGACCGTGAACAGCGCGCTCGAGGCGCGGCGCGCGAGCGAGCTCGGCGTGGACGCGATCATCACCGACGTCCCGGAGCACTTGCTCGGCGCGCGCGCGTCCTGGCCGCGCGCGCGTCAGCGCGACGGCGAGCCCGAATAGATCGCCGCCTCGCGGCAGTCGAGCCAGACCGGACGAACACCGTTCGGTGTGTTCTGCGAAAACACGTCGGACCTGAGCGGTGGGTTGTGCTCTACGCGGCGATTCCTGAGCACGAGGTCGCGCTCGGCCACCGGAACCTCGACGCGCAGTCGCCCCGGAAGCTCCGCGCGGCAGGCGGGCCCGCTCGGCGGCACGTCGGCTTGAAGGCCGTCGGGGTCGACGATGGGCGCCGCGACGCGAGCCGGTTCGTAGCCAGCGAGCTCCGCCTCGTACAGCAGCGTTCCCCGCTGCTCGACGCGGACCCCGAGCACTCGCACGCGCTGCTCTTGCCAGGGTTTGAGCCAGTCCTCGGGCCGCGGCTCGAGCGCGATGAGCTCCGTCGCCTGGTGTTTGCCGGCGATGGCGACTTCGTAGCGCCCGGACTGCCAGGCGAGGCGCGCCGAGACCGAATCATGGACGAGCACGGGCGCCTGACCGCGCATCAGCTCCACGAGAACGAAGGGCGGCAGCGCGATCCCCGTGAAGCGCGCCAGGTTGCACGCCAACGCCGGACCGTGGAAGAAGCGCTTGTCGCGAATGTCCGAGTAGGTGAAACGCTCGCCGTTCGAGGTGAGCGTCGAGAGCACGGCGCCGAAGGGACTGAACACGTCGAGCCGCAGCCGATCGGGCACGGCGGCGATGTAGAACACGGTGCCACGCACTCTGCCCCCGTTGCTGTAGGCGTCGAGCGCCGCCTCGGCGCGCACGCCGCGATTGCACTCCACGCTGGCACGCATGCGCTCGAGCGCCGCTGCGGCGGTCGGGAACTGCGAAGGCGGCGGTTCGCGGTGACAGGCCGCCGCGAGCAGCCCCACGGCCGCCAGAGTCGCTCGGCGCAAGGCAGCCGTCTTAGCCCGCGCTGCGCAGGGCGTCGAAGAAGGTGGCGTCCACGATCGGCAGCATGGCGCGCACCGGAGTGACGCCGATGCCGGTTTCCTCGCAGAGCTGCGCGAGCGCGGCTCCGTCGATGAGCGTGATCGGAGCGGCGCCGGCGAGCCCTGCTTCCTCCCGAGCGCCGCTCAGAACCTGACCGGTCGTGACGAGCCAGCCGGCGTGGGCGGGACCGTAGTGGTGCAGCCCGCCGCGCAGCTCGATCACTCGCTCGCGTCCGATCTCGCGCCCGTCGCGGCGCACGAAAAATGCCGTCCGGACGCCACCCTGGGCGCCGCGTACCGAGCCGGACAAATGCAGCTCCGAGCTGTGCGCACCTTGACGGCGGACGCGCTCGAGATTCGTCACGCCGCGACGTTCGAGCAGCAACGTCACGAGCTCCCCGAGAGCCCGCTGCGGCAGGTCCGCGAGCTGGCGCTGCAACGAGCGGCGCGACGCTTCCCGGTAGCGCCCGATCAAGCCCTGGAGGTCCCTTTCCAGCCGGAGCAGCTCGCCGTCGAGCAGCCACTCGACCGGTGCTATCTTGCCGCCCGCGACGCGAAAGCGAGGCCTGCGGCCGTCGAGCAAGGCGCGCTGAACGTCGACGTACGCCGCGGCCAACACGGCGCCTGAACTCACCTGAGAATCCGGGCTCATCGCTCCACGGCGCTGCGCGGCGTCCGCCAGGGTCTGCGCCGAGACCGGCCCGCGATTCTTGTCATAGCCGCGGAGCAGCTCCTCGATCACGTCGCTGAGCTCGCGCGCCGCGGACTCGTCGGTGCGCCGCGCTTCACGGCGTTGCTCCCCTCGCTGCGGACGGTCACGGTCACGGTCACGGTCACGGTCTCGGTCTCGGTCTCGGTCACGATCGCGGTCACGATCGCGGTCGCGGTCTCGGTCGCGCTCCACGCGCGCGTCGGCCTCGACCGCACCCACGACGGCTTCTTCCGTCACGTCCGAAACCGTGTACGACGGCAGGTCGTCGTCGCGACTTTCTTCGTTGGGACGGCCCCCACGGCGGCGGCGGCGGCGGCGGCGGCGCCCTTCCCGGGGCTCTTCGTCGCCTTCTTCGGGCGCTTCCTCGACCACCGCGCCGAGGATGGGCTCATCGTCGTCTTCCTCGGAATCGAAAAGGACGTTGGCCTGCGCCGCGAGCTCCGCACGCCGCTGCTCGTCTTGGTCGATTGCCCCGACCTCTTCCTCCCCCCAGCCGGCCTCGAGCTCCGCCTCGACGGCCGTTTCCGGCGAGCCCTCGTCCTCGTCGGCCGCACCGGGCACGTCGTCCGAGACTTCCCCGCCGGCCGCGATGCGCTCGAGCGCCGGTGTGCGATCGGCTAGCCCGGCGTCGATGGTCGCTTGATCCCAATCCCTCAGCGCGAAAACGCCGGGCTTGATCCGAACGAGCGGCGTGTCCTTCTCCCCCTTCTTGACCAACGCCGCGAGACGCGCGCCCATGGTGACTTCGGGGCTCTTGCCCACATGGCTCAAGAGATTCTTCTCGATCGCGACGTCCGTGATTTCTTTGTAGTGCAGTGGTTTGCCAACCAGGCGCAACACCTGCGCCGCAGCTTCCGTGAAGGTCATTCAGAGTTGTCTTTCTCGTTGTGGAGAACGTTGGCGTTCTCGCGCTGTTTCGGGCCCCGGGGAAGCATCCATCGCTCCCGCCTCCGGGCAGCACCGCCAGCTCGAGCCGCCCTTTACCACGGTCGGGTCCGGCGTCCAACTCGACGGAACCTCCCGATCACCTCTCGGGGAGCTCCCACCGCCGCGAAAGGCCGGCTCCTCCGGGGCTTCGCGAAGGGGCTGGGCTATGCTCGCCACCCCGGGGAATAAGAGTTTCGTGAAAAGGAAGTTTCGCTTCGACGCCGGCTACTACGCCCGCCACTACCCGAAAGGCCGTGGCGACGCCCCGCCCCGGCGCGTGCTCAGGCTCGTCGACTTCGTCGCTGCGTACCTCCGCCACCTGGAACTGCCCGTGAAGCGCATCCTCGACATCGGGTGCGGTCGGGGCTCGTGGCGCGCCCGGCTCGAGGAGCATTTTCCGCGAGCGCGCTACCACGGCGTCGAGCTCAGCCGCTATCTCTGTGACAAGTACGGATGGCAGCAAGGTTCCGTCGTCGACTATCGATCGCGGGTTCCGTTCGATCTGGTGATTTGCCAAGGCGTGCTCCAGTACCTCGACGACGTCGCCGCGGAACGCGCGCTCGCGAATCTCGCCGAGCTCTGCCGCGGAGCGCTCTATCTCGAGGCGCTCACGCAAGGCGACTGGCTCTGCAACGTCGATCGCGCGCACACCGACGGCGAGACGTACCGGCGCAACGTGCTCTGGTACAAGCGGCGCCTCATGCCACACTTCACTCACGCCGGTGGGGGTCTGTGGCTGCAAAACCGGGCTGATTGGGTGCTCTTCGAGCTCGAGCGCGGCTAGTCCGGAACCGCGCGGCCGAACAGTCGCTCGGCGGCGCTCGCGTAGGCGGCGAGGGTCGGCGCGTCGAACAACACGAAGCAACACCGCTCGACGACTTTCGACCGCGCCAGCACCGCAGCCACGGCGTCGAGCGCCACCGGGGCGGCCTCCTCCACGGGGTAGCCGTAGACGCCGGTGCTGATCGAGGGAAGCGCTATCGACGACAGAGCGTGCTCTTCACACAGCGAAAGGGCCGAGCGGTAGCAGCTTCCCAAAAGCTCGGCCGCTCGCTCTTCCTCGCGCGCGTAGATGGGACCGACACAATGAATCACGAAGCGGGCGCGCAACGCGAAGCCGGGCGTGAGCACGGCTCGGCCGGTCGGGAGCACGCCGCCGGGCAAACCCTTCTTGACCTCGCGCAGCGAGTCCAAGAGCTCCGGACCCGCCGCGCGGTGGATCGCACCGTCGACGCCGCCGCCGCCCGCGAGCATCGCGTTGGCCGCGTTGCCGATCGCGTCGGTTTCCGCCCGCGTGATGTCGCCCTGCTCGAGCTCCAAGCTCGCGGCGCCGATGAGCCAGTGCATCCCGGCTAGTTAGGCCAGCGCGCCCTGGCCTGTAAAGCGCGCGCCCTCCGCGGTCCGTCCGCGCCCGAAAGCGCGCACCGTGCCGCTCGATTTTCCAGGGCTTTCGCTGACGCGCACGGCGGATTCGCCCGAAAGGCGTACCCTGAAGCGATGGCCGTGGACCCCGTGGTGCGCGAGCTCGTCGCGATTGCCGAGCGGCTCGGCCTCAGGGTGCGCATCGAACCCTTTCACGTTCGCGGGGCGCAAAGCGGCCTGTGCCGCGTCAAGGGCAAGCTCTGCGTCCTCGTCGACGAGCTCGCGAGCTCGCTGGATCAAGCTACGTCGCTCGCCGACGTTCTCGCGCCGCTCGAGGTCGATTCGAGCGCGCTGTCGGCGCCGGCCGCGCGCCTGCTCAGAACGCGGCGCGAGCGCCTCGGCGTACGGCCGGAAGACACGCGCGAAAAACCGGGGCTCGTCGGGCTCGACCCGCGCGGCAACCGCAGGACGCTGCGTTGAAACGGCGTGCGGCGGCGCGCGAAGGCTCGGCGCGCGCTTTCCCGTGATAGGCAAGAGACCGTGAAACTCCTGCGCGACGAACCGCTCGCCCCGCACACCACGCTCGGAGTGGGCGGAAGCGCCGCGTACTACGCCCGCGCCGAGTCGATACAAGACGTGGGCGAGGCCGCGGAGCTGGCTCACGAGCTTCACGAGCCGCTTTTAGTGCTGGGCGCCGGCAGCAACCTCGTGATCGCCGACGCGGGCGTCGATGCGCTCGTGGTCGACATGGCGCTCCGCGGGCGCGAGCTACGGTCCGAGAGCGGCGTGGTGCGGTTGACCGCCGCCGCCGGCGAGGACTGGGACGAGTTGGTTCGCTTCACCACCGAGCAAGGGCTTCAGGGGTTCGAATGCCTGAGCGGCATTCCCGGCCGCGTCGGCGCGACGCCGATTCAAAACGTGGGCGCGTACGGTCAGGACGTCTCCGAAACCATCCAGCGCGTGCAGGTGTACGATCGCCTCGCCCGCGACGTTCTCTGGCTCGAGCGCGACGCGTGCGAGTTCGGCTACCGCGACAGCCGCTTCAAGAGCCGCGAGCCCGGGCGTTACGTCGTCGTCGCCGTCGACTACGCGCTCGCGCCGGGAGCGCCGCCGGCGCTCCGCTATCCCGAGCTTTTGCGCGAGCTAGCGAAGCGCGGAGAAAGCTCGCCGGGGGTCGGTGCCGTTCGCAGCGCCGTGCTGGCGATTCGCGCCAGAAAGTCGATGCTGCTCGACGCCCGCGACGAAAATCGTCGAAGCTGCGGCTCCTTCTTCGTAAACCCCGTGGTGTCCGCGGCCGACCTCGAACGCGTGCGGAGCAGGGCGGGAGTCGATCCGCCGAGCTACGAGCAGGCGGACGGTCGCGTCAAGCTTTCCGCCGCGTGGCTCATCGAGCGGTCAGCCCTTTCGCGCGGTCACCGCGCCGGCAACGTGGGGCTGTCGACGCGTCACGCGCTCGCCCTCGTGTGCCACGACGGCGCCAGCGCGAACGAGCTCGTCGCCTTCGCCCGCGGCGTCCAGGCTCGCGTCGCCGAGCACTTCGGCGTCACGCTGCTTCCCGAACCGACGCTCTGGGGCTTCAGCACGCTCGAGCGCGGCCTTCCCGCAAGCTAGCTTGCGGCCTGAACGGCCGAATACACCGACTCGATCGCCTGATCGAGCTTTCCGACGTCCGTGCCGCCGGCCTGCGCCATGTCCGGCCTTCCGCCGCCGGAGCCGCCGACGACCTCGGCCGCGGAACGGATCATGTCGCCGGCGCGAAAGCGGTCGCTGATGGGCTTGGAAACCGTGAGCACGAGCTGCGCTTTCCCGTCGTTCTCGGAACCGACCAGGACGACGCTGTCTCCGAGCCTGTCGCGCAGACTTTCCGCGAGCGCGCGCAGTGCGCCGCGGTCCTTCACTTCGGTGCGCACGCCGAGCACCTTGACGCCCGCGATCTCGCGCGCGCGGCCGAGCAACGCGTCGACGCCGCCGCCGCCGCCGCCGGTGGAAAGCCGGCGCTCGAGCTCCTGCACCTGCTTTTCGAGCGCGCGCTCGCGGGCG
>DASWGX010000392.1:0-6377 GCA_036393455.1 Polyangiaceae bacterium | reverse complement strand
TTGCGAATTTGTGCCTCCCGATCCCCATCCCCCTTCCGACACCCATCCCGCTCCCTGCCCCCTGCTGCCTTCACCACTCCCGGCCTCACCTCCAATCAAGACTGCGAGCGAGCCGGCGCGGGGCGGGAGGGCAGGCGCCTTGCACTGCGCCCCGCGGGGGGAGCGCCGGCGAGCGACCCGTCAGTCCAATGGAAACCGGGCACTAGATCATGTCGAAGCCGAGCCGCAGCGTGAGAGTCGGTACGATGCCGTAGGTTTCGAGCGCATCGTCCACGCGGCGCGCGGCGTCGGACAGCGCCGGGTCGTCCGGCGCTTCGCCGGTCGGTCGCACCGTCGTGCGAGCGTCGAGCGTGCCGACCACGCCGAGGCCGACGCCGAGCACCAGGCGCTCGCCCACCTGATCCTGGTAGCCGAGCTCGATGAGCCAGAGGTCGAGCGTCGAGTCCGAGGCGTAGCCTCCCGAGACCGGAAGCGTTCCGAAAAGCTCGAGCTCGGCCAGATCGAGCGAAGTCTCCAGATTGACGCGAGAGTAGCCGGCATCGAAGTAGAGGCCGAGACTCGCCCAGGGCCTGAAGCCCGCCTGTACTCGCCACGCGTTGCCGCTGTAGTCGGCGCTCTCCAGCAGAGCTTCGGCGCGTGCGTCCTCGGTGGCCGACCTGGCGATGCCCGTGAGCACGCCGAAGTAGAAAGACGGCACCCAGCCATAGCTCGCGAACAGACGAAGTCTGAGGGGTGTTTCCACTCCGACCTGGAAGCCTATGTCGAGCGGCGCGTGCGTCACGCCTCCGACGGAAAGCAACCACCGATCGCGGCGGCGCGCATCGCGCTGGCGTTGATCGAGCGCGGAAGCCGAAGGTTCCGCGGCGAAAGGCGGTTGCTCGCGAACGGCGCCTTGCCGCCCGGCGTCGGACGGATGCCACTCTGCCGCCTCGGGTTCGGCGTTGGCGGTTGCCGCGCTCGACAGCGCGATGCAAACGGGAACGAGAAGGCCCGTTCGCACACGGCGCGCGGGCGCCAAACCAAGGCCACTTTGCGACACGATGCCAAGTGTCTGGCAAGCTCCGTTCCATCGCCGCCAGGCGCTGGTTTTTGCGTTGGGACGCGGCCCGGTGCCGGCGCGGGCAGCCCGGCTCGGGGCGGACGTGCGCCGGGTTCCCAAAATGCCGCGCCCGCCTCATGGACGACGGCGAGCGACCGCGACCTCCTTTACGAACGCGGTCCGTGCCATAATTACGGGCAGCGTGGTACATGGCAAAGCGGAGCTTTCCCCTCCCGAATCGCTCCCAATTTCCGAGCTGTGCGAGCTCGAGATCCTCGTCTTGTCGCACCACCCGCTGGTATTTCTGGAAACAGCGGAGGAAGAGCGCGCCGAGGGGCTACTCACCTGGTTGACCCATAGCCTGCGCCTGCCGCTGTTCAGCTGGGCGCCCAAGCAAGGTCTCTGGCGTCACGGCGAGGCCGGGCCGGTGTACGGAACGCAGGGGTTCGAAGCGGCGCTTCGGCACATCGCCGCCTCGAATCTCGAGGCGCTGTACCACTTTCGCTATCTGCCGCCGATTTCCGACGACGCGGGCGTCGTCACGGCTCTCGCCGCGGTGGAGCGTCGCCTGCGCGACCATCGCGGAGCAATCGTCGTGACCGGGTCCGAGTTTCAGGCGCCCGCCGCGCTCGCCCCCCTGGTCGCTCGAGTGAGGCTCAAACAGCCCTCGGACAAGGAGTACCACGCTTGCGTGCGGAGCCTCCTCGCGGAGGTCCGAAAGCGCATGCGGGTAGCGGTCGAGCTCGACGGCGAGCAGCTGGCGGAGCTACTGGCGCACTTGCGCGGCCTCACTTTGACGGAGGCGCGGCGCGTCCTCACTCAGGCGATGGTGTCGGACGGAAGCCTGGGTGCGCGAACACTCGAGCGCGTCGGTGAAGCCAAGCAAAAGCTCGTAGCGGACAGCGGCGTGCTCGAATACTTTCCGGCCGACGACACGCTCGAAGGCGTCGCGGGCCTCGAAAACCTCAAGCGCTGGCTCACGTCGCGCGCGGCGGCGTTCAAACAAGGGATGCGCGCCGCGGAGTTCGGGCTCAGCCCGCCGCGCGGGCTGTTGCTCCTCGGCGTTCAGGGCTGCGGCAAGAGCTTGTGCGCCAAGGCCGTCGCGCGGGCGTGGTCGCTGCCCCTGCTACGGCTCGACCCGGCGCGCCTGTACAACAAGTACGTGGGCGAGACGGAACGCAACCTGCGCTCCGCCATCGAACTCGCCGAGCGCCTGGCGCCGCTCGTCCTCTGGATCGACGAGATCGAAAAGACCTTCGCCACGAGCGACAACGACGGCGGCGCCTCGCAACGGCTGCTCGGCACCTTCTTGACGTGGCTCCAGGAGAAACAGCCCTCCGTGTTCGTCATCGCGACGGCCAACGATGTGACGGCGTTGCCGCCGGAGCTTTTGCGCAAGGGTCGCTTCGACGAGATTTTCTTCGTCGACCTGCCCGACGGCGACGCGCGCGAGCAGATCCTGCGCGTCCACCTGGCGAAGCGCGGCCGCGACCCGAACGACTACGACCTCGCGACGCTCGCCGCCCTGGCCGAGGGCTACAGCGGAGCCGAGCTCGAGCAGGCCATCGTCGCGGCGCTCTACGCTGCCTTCGAGCAAGGTGTCGAGCTCGGCACCGACCACATCGCGCGCGGCCTCCAGGCGACCTACCCGCTCTCGGTGACGATGCGGGAGCCCGTCGAAGCGCTGCGCGCGTGGGCGCAGGGACGTACCGTCTCTGCCGACTGAGCTCCGCGCGCGAAGAGAGTCTGCTAGGCAGTCCCCGTTCGACGGGCGTCGTCGATGCCGGCGGTCGACGGCGAGCCGCGCAGGGAGCGCGTGGCGAGCACCAGAGAGCAGATCAAGAGCAGCGGGGCGCCGAGCTCGAGTGACACCGTGTTCAAGATAGCCTGCGCGATGCCGTCCGCGACCGCGCCGGCAAAGTCGTTTTTTCCCTTGCCGTCGTCGAGGAGCGAAAGCACCCCGCGGAAGTCCCAGAACAGCTTGAGCACGACTAGACCGAGAAACACCAGCGGCGCCGCGTAGAGGTACTTGCCCCGGGCGTCCTTCATGAATGGCACGGCGAAGGGTGCGGCCAGCGCGGCGAGCCCCAAGAGGCTTCCGAGGCCGTGGCTCGGTTCCCAATTCTGGGTGAGCGTGTTCGTGAGATCGAAGCCGAGCAGATCCCAGAACGTGAACGACTTTTCGAGTACCAGGACCGAAAAGGAAATCGACGGGAGCACGAACCAGGCAAGCCAGAGCGCGATTGCGGCGCCGAGCGCGACGCGCCCCATGTGAGCCGAAATGCGCCCGAGGCCGGAGCCGGCCAGAGCCGCCGCTTGCTTGCCGTGAGCCTGAGCCAAGGCGCCGAGATCGTCGAGCTGTTCTCGCGCGATTCGTTGCGCGCCGTGCGACTGGGGTTCGGGCTGCGGTAAAATCGCGGGCTGGTCGAGCGCGGCCGGGCTCGCGGGGTTCGTCGCGAACATCGGGCTCGGGATCTGCTGCATGACCCGGGTGCCGCCGGCGCTCGAGCGCGTTCGCGCGAGCGCGATGCTGCTCGAGCCGAGTCGAATCGGTTGATTCGGATGCATCACGTGGGGCTGTCCGAGTCGATTGCCGGCGCTGTCGAAGGTGCCGTTCGTCGAGCCGAGATCGGTCACGCTCACGCGCCCTGGCTCCACGTCGATACGCGCGTGCAGGCTCGAGACGTTGGCGTCGCGGAGCACGATTTCCCCGACGTCTCTGCCGACTTCGTAGGAGCCGACCGAAAACGAGCGCTCCTCGCTGCGGCCGTCGGGATAGTGGATGGTGAGTGTTGCAGTCATGGCGTCTACCTCCGTTCGGATTCGTGACTTCGACGTCGATTTACTCCCGAGCCTCCAAACGTTTGCTGAACGTTCTTGCGGAAATCGACGGGCCGGCGTCGCCGCCGTTCCCTCTGGCGCCGTGTTACGTCCCTGGACGTCGCGCGCGACGTCCAGGCCGCGCCGTCCGGTTCGCGCGGCGCGCAAACGGCGCCGTTTTTCGTGTTGGCACGCGAGCTGCTCTGGCGGTGCAACTGCCCCGAGCCGCTCTCGGCCGTTTAGCTGCTTTGACGGCCGACGTGTCGGTAGCGATGGGCGAAGCCGAGCGTGAAGGAGGTCATTCGACATGCGTGTCGTGGATTTGTTTGCGGGGCTCGTGGAGCTCGAGAAAATCGACTGCGTGTTCACGGTACCGGGCGGCACGGCGTTGCCGCTGCTTCGGGCGTTGAGCCGTACGGCGGTGCGCGTCGTGGTCGGGAAGGACGAAGCTGGCGCCGCCTACGCCGCGGATGGCTATGCCTTTGCGAGCGGAAAGCCGGGCGTGGTCGTGACCATCGGCGGCCCGGGTGTGACCAACGCGTTGACGGCGCTGTGCTGCAGCCGCGCTCAGGGCAACCCCGTCGTGCTCTTGAGTGGAGAAGTCGCGACGAGCAGCATGGGACGTGGCGCCGTGCAGGACGGGAGCGATCTCGGCATCGACGTCCTCGCCATGTCACGGCCCGCGACCGCGTTGAGCGCTGCCGGCGACGCACCGGACAAGGCGGGTTTCGCTCTGCTGGAGGCGTTTCGCCGAGCGATGACCGAGCAACGGCCGGTCCACGTGTCGCTGCCGCTCGACGTGCAGGTGGCGCAAACGCGCGTCGCGCTTCCGGCATCCGTCCCGGACTATCGATGTCCTGCGCGAGCGACGTTCGGCGTCGAAGGAGTGCGCGCCGCGGCGCAGTACCTGCGGAGCGCCGAACGACCCGCGCTGCTCGTCGGCAGCGGCGCGCGCCACGCGAGCGAGCAGGTTCTCGTGCTCGCGGAGACCCTGGGTTGTCCGGTTGCCACGACGTGCGGCGCCAAGGGCGTCTTTCCCGAAGATCATCCACTTTCGGTCGGGGTCTTCTCGTTCGGTTCCGGACCGCTCGGCCGCCGCGCGCTCGTCGACGGCGTCGACGTGTTGTGCGCGGTCGGGAGCCGGCTCGGCGAGTTTTCGAGCATGAACTTTTCGCGCGAGCTCGTGCCCACGCGGGCCTTCATTCAGATCGATCAAGACCGCCTCCGCTTCGGGCGCAACTACGAAGTAGTACCGGTGGTAGGCGACGCGCGCGCCGCCCTTGCGGCGTTGATTCGCGAGATCGGACGCGTCGAAACGAGGCGCGACGCGCGCTTCGAAGCGCTGAAACAGCGCGAGCCACGGGTCGTGCACGCCGCGCTGCAAAGAAGTTCGGCCGTGCCGATTCGCCCGGAGCGGCTGATGCACGAGCTCGAGCTGCTACTGCCGCGCGAAGCCTGGGTCGTTGCCGACATCGGGACGAGCTGCCTGTTCGTCGCGCACTACCTCAAGCTCGCGCGAGGCCAGAAGAGCTACATTCCGATGGAGTGGTCGTGTATGGCGCACCCGCTCGCGGCTTCAATCGGCGTACGTCTCGGATCCCGGTGTCCGACCGTGTGCGTCACGGGCGACGCCGCCTTTCTATCCAAAGGGCTCGAGCTTCACGCTGCCGTGGAAGCCCGCGTCTCCGGTCTGGTTTGGGTCGTGCTTTCGAATCGAGGTCACGGTCTGGTGCGCCTGGGCACGGAGAAGCTCTTGGGGCCCGGGCACGGAGTCGAGGCCGGCGACTTTCGCACGCTGCCGAACGCGGCGGAGATAGCGCGCGCCGTCGGCGCGATCGGTCGCGTCGTCGAAAGGCCGGAAGACTTGCCCGAGGCGCTGGCCGCAGCGTTCCGCGCGGAGCTTCCCGTCGTGCTCGATGTGCGCGTGGACCCGACGGCGGAGCCGCCGATGACCGACCGCATTCAGGGGCTGAAGAACGCCCAAGCAGACTCGGGGAGCGAGCGATGATGCGCGAAAACGCGGAAGCGTTGCTGGCGGTCTCGGGTGCGCTTCACTTCCTGCAAATCCCGTCGATGGCCTATTTGAACCGCGGCGCTCTCCGCCTGGGTAGTGACCTCGAGCGTCTATCGGCGCTCAACGCCCGCATCGTCAGGTTGTTCGTGGGTGCCGTGATGATTTTGCTGCTCGGGCTCGGCGCTTCCGCGGCGCTGCAGACCGATCAGTGGCTCACGACTCCGCTCGGCCGCTATCTGAGCTTCATGCTCGGTGGGTTCTGGTTTGCCCGAGCGACCGCACAAGCGTGGCTGTTTCGTGTTTGGCCGCGCGGGCGTTCGCACCTCGGGCTTTACTTCGGCTTGTTCGGGCTCTACGCGTTTCTCGCCGCATCCTACCTGGCGGTTGGCGCGGCTTTCCCGGTTTCCGCGTCCGCGGCGCAGCGCACGCCGGTGCCGACGTGCCCTTCGCGCCTGTCGAAGGGCTGGCGGTGCCAGGTGCGTGCGTGGGTCGGCGCGAAGTCCC
>DASWGX010000391.1:0-14362 GCA_036393455.1 Polyangiaceae bacterium | reverse complement strand
ATGGTGCGGAAGCTTGGCGGCCTGTGGCCTTGGCGTCGTCATGCCCTTCTTCCCACGCGCAGAGGCCGTGACGGCGCCCCACCGTGGTGCGCCGTACTTCGCAGCGCCGGCGCGGCCTGTGCGCGCCTCCTCATGACGACGCCAAGGCCACAGGCCTCTGCCCCGCGACCTTCATCCCCCACGCCTCTTCTGCCGCGCGTTGCGAATTTCTGCCGGACCCTTTCTCCCTATTCCCCAGTCCTCCATCCCCCTACCCTTCTCCCTCGTCCCATCTCCCATCCGGCCCGATCATCAATCAACGCTGGAAACGGGCAGACTAGCGACGGCGGTAAAAGCCGATGTCGTCGAGCCAGAGCTCCATCTTGGAAGCCTTGGGAATTCGAAACAGAATGCCGTGGATGGCGGAGCTGTTGATGCCTTCCGGCGAAAGATTCGGCTGCTGGACCTGAGCGAACGAGCTGAACGGCAGCGTATAAAATTCCCAGCGAGCCGACAGCACCAGCGGGCGCGTGAAGGAATTGCCGCAGTCGTTCGGCCCCGCCACTCCGGAATCGTAGGCGGCAAGGTTGGCACCGCCGTCCCTGCGGCCCTCGGGGGTCGTAACCGCTCCGTCGGGGCCAATGATGACTGCCGCGTCGAGGTCCGTAGGAATGCAACCCCCGTCCACCGCGATGGGACCGCCATCCGGGGCGGACTGGGTGGCGCTGGTGTTGTCTTCGAGCACGACCGTGAGCGACTTGTCGAACGGAGCGCGCGCCCAGAAGCTGAAACCCTCGTAAGCCTCGGCGTTGCGTGGGGCGCCAACGATAGCCCAATTGCCCAACGCGCCGCCCCAGTCGTTGCGCCCGGACATGGTGAATACCAGCGCCTCTTCGCTAGCAGCGCACCGGCCACCTTCGATGGGGCGAACCTCTATAGTGTACGCGGTATTGTCCAAGTTCGGGCCGGAGGTTCGGCTCACGGGGGTGCTATCATTGAACCCGAACCAGTCTCCGGGTGCTGGAGAGCCCTCGAAATCGTAGATGACCAGCGGGTCATACGGCTCTTCCTGCGAGCAATCGATCCCCACCGGCCGTCTCTCCGCCGTGCTGCACGCCGACGCGCACAGGGCACACGCGACGAGCAGCGTCGCGGCCGGCCCCCATCTCACCAATCGCTCATGTTCGTGCCGCTCATGTTCGTGCGAGTGTCGCGCCATGGCTACCACCAGAATGTACCCGACAAGGAGAAAACGTGCTCGTCGGGGTTCGCGTCGGGGTCGTCCTCGGGCGGGTAGCCGGTCTTGACCACGACGTCTCCGCCGTAGATAAAGCGTGAATATTGCAGGGCAAACTCGTCGCGGCTCTGCCAGTCGGTGTGGAAGAGGACACGCGGCGAAAGGATCGTGAAGGCCCGGCGCGGCTGGTCGACGTTTTCGCGCACGTGGTCGATGCGGGTCGAGAGCCCGAACCACGACAGCATGCCGTACGTGGCCTCGAAGCCGCCCTTGAGCTTCGTGACGCCGTCGAAAGCGGGGTCGTCGCTGTCGACGGTCGTGCCGAGGCCGAACGCGCTCACGAGGACGTCCGGGCTCCTCCCTTGGTAGCGGTCGCCGTAGACGAGCTTGGCGAGCGACAGATCGTACTGCGCGCCGAGCGTCGTGAGGCCGCCGTCGCCCCCGCCGTTCGGGCCGAGGTACTCGTCGATGAGCTCGGGCCCGCCGCGTGCGTTCAATATCTCGATGATGCCGGAAACCGAGCTCGCGTCGGTCGCCGTGGTCCGTGCGACGCCGGCGTACAGATGACCGGCGCGTCCCAGGCGAAACCTGAGGTCGGCGCCGAGTACGCTGATCGAGCCGTCCGGCACCGGTCCGCCGGCCACGCGATCATCCTGCGACCAAGCGTAAAGATAGTGGAGCCCGAGCTGCGCCAGGCCCTTGTACCCGAGCCCGGCGTGCAGGTGATTCACGAAGCTCGCGCCGACGTCGACCTCCGCGAAGTCGTTCCAACCCGCGGGAACCAAGCCGTCCGGCGGACGCCCGAGCTGACCGCCGAGGCCCTGCTCGATCACCAGATTGAGATCGCCGAAGTGAAAGCCCGCGGTGACGGCCTCGCCGATGGAATTGGTGCGAGCGATGAGGGGCGTCCCGTAGCGGCCTGCGTCGTACTCGCCCATGACGCCGTAGCGGCCGGTGAACGCGCCGACTTTGACGTCGAAAGGCGTCTTGAAGGTGTCGGTGAGGTTCACCGTCAAAAACGCATCGTTGACGCCGAGCTGATCCACGGGATTGTACAGCGTGGAAGCCGTCGATATCGCTCGCGCCGCGAGCACGGCCGTGGCGGCGATGAGCGAGTTGCCGTAGGTGAAGTTGAGCTGCACCCAGGGCTCCGGCACGATGCCCGTGTACTCGAAGCTCCTGAGGTCCTGCGGGATCAACGGAGGGCTGTGGAGCGCGGTCCGGCGCTGGCCGGGAGTATCCGTTTCTCGCTTGTGGTACGCCACGCGAGCCGGGACGAGAACGTAACCGTGAAAGTCGAGCACGAAATCACGCGAAGTGCTCGGATCGATTCCGAACGGTATCGCAGGAGGTGCGCTGCGCGAGCCCGGCTCTGCCGGAGCCATGCCGAGCCGCGGCAACTCGCCGCCGGTACCTTGCTCCGCGGCCCCTTGCTCTTGAGCCGCCGCGGCGCTCGGCAACGCGAGCGCGAACGCGGTCACTCCTGCTGAAAGATGGCGTCGCATGAGACCTGCCTTCCTGACTTTCATGCGCATCGGACGAATTGGGCGCGCTTTCATCTTCGCTGCTCGCATGGCTAAAACCCCAGAGTGGCGCCGAAAGAAAAGGTGTTGAGGTCGAGTGGCCGCGCCGCGTTCGGGTCGGAGCGGTCATTGAAAAAGTTGCGGGAATAGGTGAGGAAAATCCGCTCCGGGCTCTGCCAGTCGGTGCGGAATTCGACTCCGGGTGAGATACTGGCAGCTACCCAGCGATCAGTAGTGAAGCGCTCGTCTCGGGCCGGGACCCAATCTCGGCTTTCGATATGGGCGCCGAGCAGCGCCGACATCCACGGGAGCATGCGGTACTCGATCCGGGATTGCGCAATGAACCCCTGCGCCCCCTCGAAGTCCGGATCGCTGGTCTTGACCGTCCAGTGGTAGAGGCCGGCAACCGAAAGGCGCAGGTCGGGGCTCCTGCCGTCATAGCCGGCGGGGTACCAGAGCACGCGCGCGAGACTGAGATCGTACTGGGTGCTGAGCGCGGCGAGGCTACCATTGCCGCCGCTGTTCAAACCCAGGTAGTCGCGCGTCATGTCGATGGCGCCGAAGGTAAACTTGGTGCCCCACCAGATGCCGTCGTGGACGGCCACAGCATCGTAGAAGTCGTAGAGTGCTCCGCTGAGACCGAGAGCGCCGTACGGATCGGCAAACCAGTGCGTTTCGGCGATGAAGACATCCATGCGCCCGTCGTGCGGCGCAGGGAACACGTTGACGTACTGCCGTTCGTCGGTGCCGAATGCCGAGGCGTAGTGCAAGCGGAGCACGTACTTGCTCAAGTAATTGAGGCCTGCGTGAGCGTGATGCATGATCACCGACGTGCCGACTTCGTTCCAGGCGGAGTCGAGACCGCGGACGAACTCCTCGGGCAGGCCGGGCACCGTGCTGATCCCGTGCTCGAGCTCGAAGGAAAACTCCGGGCTCGCGGCATAGTTGGCGCGAATGGTTTCTCCGTAGCCGCGTACGGCCATGAGCGGCCCGAGCAGCCCCCAGCCCCACTGTTCCGGCGAACCGTAGGGCGCCGTGAAGGCACCGACGCGCGCCGTGAGCTGCACCGCTCCCATCGGCTGGGGCGTCACCAGGAGATACGCGTCCGTGAAGTTCGGTCCCGACGTAGGCCGGTAGCTGCCCTCCCACTCTTTGCCGCTGGCCTTGGTGCTGAACGTGACGAGCGCTCGCACGAGCTGGTTGCCGTAGTCCGTCGTGAGCGACAAACCGGCGTTGTTCTCGTTGAAGAGCGCCCCGCGCGAAGGGACGTGAATCGGCGTCTCGAGCTGGTTCGGCTGCGGAGGCACAGGATCGCGCCCGAGGCCGAGCGTGATCGACCCGGAGATGCTGCCGCGCAGATTGAACGTCCATTCTCCAGGCCCCGAGTCGCTGCCGAAGGCCGGCGCGCGACCTCCGGGAGTCGAAGGCGTCGGCGGCGCTTCCGGGGAAAGCCCGAGCGCGCGCAGCCGGACGTATTCGTCCTGCGCCCGTGCCTGCTCTCCTGGCGATACTGCCGCCTGTTCCGAGCTCGCACCCTCCGCGGCTTGCTGCTCGTCCTGAGCCAAAGCACGGCCCGGCAAGAGGCCGAGCAGCCCTGCCGCGAGCGTGGCGTGGAACACCCTGCTCGGTTCACGCACCGGAGCGCGGACGCGGGTCCGGTCCGATCGCTCCGAATCCGCGATCATGTGGCCTCCCCGCCTACCAATGGACGATTTCAAAATCAATGCCCTGACGCAGCTTGCATTCGCCCGAAAGTCGGCCCGCGACGGCAACACGGTGGTGCTTGGGCGATGCGTGAAGACCGAATCCGGTGTCATGCGTCTCGCTCGTGGCTCTCCGGCCGGGTCTTGCGCCGCGCTCCCCCTTCATTTGCGGACGAGCCCTCGTCGCCGGGACTGCAGAGTCTGGATCCGGACCGCCTCCGATCCTAAGCTCGGGCTTCGCGCGGACGAAAGCCGCGCAAACTCGTCGAAGCCGCCCAATGTCCGGCCCGACGCGCGCGCCAGAACGGCGAAGGAACAGGAGTCGATTCAGATGCTCGTTCGGAACTACTTTCGCTCAGCACCGGCAGCCGCCCTACTGGTTTGCACGGCGTGCATCGGACCTCAGGCTGCGCAGCAAGAGCCCGCTGCCGCTGGAAATACGGGCGCCGCGCCCGCCGCGCCCGCCGCGGAGGCCGGCGGAAAGCGCATTATTTGGGACGGAGACGAGGTTGCCGGAAGCGCAAAGGGTTGGGCAAACTGCGGCGAAGATTCCGGGCCGGACTGCAAGGCGTCGCTCGAGCCGGTGCCCGGCAAGGGCCACAACGATAGCAGCGGGCTCCGATTTTCAGCGGAAGGGAAAGGCTGGATCGGCTTCGGCTGGAACTTCTTCGGCTGGTGGCCGGAAGACGCGGGCATCGACATTACCCCATACAAGCACCTGGTCTTCAGATTGAAGGTGGAGGCCGAGTCTCAAGAACTGGCGCCCGAGTACGGCGCGATAAACGTGATGCTAAGGTGCTCGAGCAAGAAGGAAGGCTGCGAGACGAAGGGCGTCGCTGTTCCCGACTACGCCAAGGGCGACCTTGCCGACGGCAAGTGGCACGAGGTCGTGGTCCCGATCGATGCCATCGGCAAGGACAGCCAGTTCGACCCGAAGACCACGTGGGAGCTCATGATGAGCACCTGGGCTGGTACGGCGAAGAAGTTTGCCCTCTACCTCGACGACATCCATCTGGATAATCGCTGAAGCCTTCCGTTGAAGCCTTCCTGTCGGCGCAATGACCGCAGCGGATGAGGCGAAGTTCGTCGGCGCAGGCGGCGAAACTCTGCGACGGCTCGGCATCGGCTCTGCTTCGCGCGGGTTCTGGAGCTCTCGGCCGGCCGAGCACTGGGAGCACGCGCTCGTCGCCGGCAACGGCACCCTGGGCGCGCTGGTCTACGGTCGCGTCGAGCGGGAAACCATCGTCGTGAACCGCGCCGGGCTGTTCATGCCCGGCGACGCGCCGCGCTTGCCGCCGAACACGGCCGCGCACCTCGAACGGATCCGCTCGTGGATCGAAGCCGGCGAGGGCCAGCGCGCCGCGAGCTTCGTGTACGACCTTTCGCAAGAGGAAGGGTACCAGGGCTGCCACTGGACGGATCCTTTGATCCCGGCGTTCGACGTCGCGCTCGAGCCCGACGTCTCGGGGCCGGTGCGCGACTACGCCCGCGGCGTCGATTTCACGACGGGAGTCGTCTCGACGGTGTGGCGAGACGATCGGGGCGAGTTTCGCCGCAGGCTGTTCGTCTCGCGGGCTCACGACGTCATCGTGCTCGAAGTGACGAGCAGCGACGGCGCCCCGCTCCGCGGCCGCGTGCGCTTGCTCGAGCGCACCACGGCCGAGGGCAACGAGTACTCGGAGCGCATGCGCGCGCGCGGCATCGAGAGCGTCGCCATCACGAGCCGCGACGGTGTCTTGAGCTATCGTTCGCGTTTTCGCCGAGCGTGGCCGGGCGGCCTCCAGGGCTACGAAGGCGTCGTCCGCGTCGTCGTGAGCGGCGGAAGGTGCAGCAGCGCGGAGACGAGCGTCGAGGTCGAAGCGGCCGCGTCCATTTTGTTGCTGATTCGTGTGGAAGCCACGAACGACATGAGCGTCTCTCGCTTGCCGGAGCTCGAAAGCGACCTGCACGCGCTCGAACCAAGCTTCGATGCGCTGCTCGACGCGCACACACCGCTACACGCCGAGCTCGTGACCCGCGCGCGGCTCGAGCTTTTCGGCGCCGGTCACGAGCTCTCGAGCGAAGCCCTACTCGAGCGGGCGAGAACTGGCGCGGAAGCGGCCCGGGCGCTGCTCGAGAAGCAATTCGACGCCTGCCGCTACGCGCTGATCGCCTCGAGCGCCCCGGCGCTGCCACCGACGCTGCAAGGCATCTGGTCGGGGACGTGGTCACCGCCCTGGTCCAGCGATTTCACCCAGAACGGCAACCTGCAAATGGCCATTGCCGCCAACCTATGCGGCAACCTGGCCGAGTGCATGAAATCCTACCTCGAATACCAGTGGTCGCTCATACCCGACTACCGGAAGAACGCGCGCCGGCTCTTCGATTGCCGCGGCATCGTCGTACCTTCGCGCACGAGCAGCCACGGACTCAATATTCATTTCAATCCGACCTGGTGCATGACGTTCTGGACGGCGGGCGCGGGTTGGGCCGCGCATTTCTTCTACGACTACTATCTGTACACGGGAGACGAACGCTTCCTCGAGGAGCGCGCGCTGCCGTTCATGCGCGAAGTCGCCGACTTCTACGAAGACTTCCTGATCGAAGACGCGGGCGGCGAGTACCGCTTCAATCCGTCCTATTCCCCGGAGAACAATCCGCGCGGCAGCGATTCCCAGGCCACGCTGGACGCCACGATGGACATGGCCGTGGCGCGCGAGCTCCTCGAGAACTTGACGGCCACGCTCGACCGGCTGGGCGACGCACGAGCTTCACGGCGCTACCGGGCGATGCTGGCAAAGCTCCCCGACTACCGGGTGAACGAGGACGGCGTGCTCGCGGAGTGGCTCGACCCGAAGCTCGCCGACAACTACGAGCACCGGCACGCGTCGCACCTCTACGCGCTCTTCGACGGCTTGTCCGAGCCCGTCGCGCAGAGTGCCGAGCTGGCCTCGGCGTTCGCGCGCGCGGTCGAGCTTCGTATGCAGGTACGCCGCGACCAGGGCGGCGGGATCATGGCCTTCGGCCTGGCTCAGCTCGGCTTGGTCGCGGCGAGCCTCGGCGACGGCGAGCTCTGCCACGAAATCGCATCCAGGCTGTCTACCGACTACTTTCGCGCCTCGCTCGTGAGCACGCACGACCCGGGCGCACTCTTCAACGTCGACCTGTGCGGCGGGCTGCCCGCGCTCTTGATCCGCATGCTGCTCGACTCACGTCCCGGAGTGGTCGACCTCTTGCCCGCGCTGCCGAAAGCATGGCCGCACGGAAGGGTCACGGGGCTCCGCGCGCGCGGCCGGATTCACGTCGTGGCGCTTGCCTGGGACGCGGATGCCGTCACGGCCACGCTGAAGTCGGAGATCGCGCAGCGGGTGCTCGTGACCTTTCCGGCGCGCTTCCGCGCGACGGGCAGCGCCGACGCCGCGGGCTCCGCGCTCTCGCCTACGGACTCCTCCTCGCGCCGCAAAGGCACGGCCACCACGAGCGCCGATTTCGAAGCCGGCGTGCCCTTGACGCTGGCGCTGCGCGCTTCCACGGATTCGTGACGGAACCCCATCCCCGATATCTCGAGCGCAGACGACGCGGGGCCGCTCACATGAGCTCGGCGGCGATTCGATCCGCAAATAGCCAGCTATGCTGCGGAATTCTGAAGACACCGCTGTCCCGCACGACGAGCCCGCGCGCGAGCAGACGATCGCGAGCGAGCGCTCTCGGCTCGGGCCAGGGCTCGACCCCGAGTCGAGCGGCGGCGCGCTCGATATCGACGCCCTCCTCGAGCCGCAAGCCCAGCATGATGCGTTCGGCGAGGGCGGTGTGCGCATCGAGCGATTCCACGTCGCTCACGAGCTCGCCCGGGCGATCCGACCACGCCGCGAAGGCGCCTTCGGCGTGCCGCAGGTAGACACCGGGGGACGGCGTGTTGCGGTAGCGCCGTCGAGTTCCGTCGCGAAGCGTCACCGTTCCCCACGCGGCGCAACCGAGGCCGAGATAATCGTGCCCGCGCCAGTAGCCGAGGTTGTGCTCGCAACGGTGCCCCTCGCGAGCGAAATTGCTGATCTCGTACTGTTCGAAGCCGAGAGCCCGAAGCTCACTCGCGACCGCGAGAAATGACTCGACCTCGAGCTCCTCCCCGAGCAGCGGCAGCTTGCCCTTCTTGGCGAGCGCGCCGAAGGCCGTCCCGGGCTCGATCGTGAGTTGGTATGCGCTCAAGTGCGTGACGCCGAGCTCCGCGACACGTCGCGCTTCGCTCGCGGCCTGCTCGGGCGCTTGTCCCGCGACGCCGTAGATCAAATCCGCGGACACGCGCGGAACGCCGGCCCGCAACGCGTCGCCGACCGCGCAGAGGCCGTCCTCCGCGCGGTGCAAGCGGCCCAGAAACGACAAGCGCCCGGGGTCGAGCCCTTGAACCCCGATGCTGACGCGGTTCACCCCGACGTCGCGGAGCGCGCGCGCCTTGTCCGCGTCGAAGCTCGTCGGGTTGCATTCGACCGTCACTTCGACGGAAGCCGTTCGGCGCGGGAAGGCCGCGAAAATCCCGTCGAGAACGCGCCCGAGCTCTCCTGCGCGCCAAAGAGACGGCGTGCCTCCGCCGAAGAACACGGTCCCGAGCTCCACCGCGTCGAGCCCGGCCGCGCGCTCTCGAAGCTCGGCGAGGACGGCATCGGCGTAACCGCGATGCGGAATCGCTTCGCGCCGTTCAGCGACGCTCAGGAAGTCGCAATAGGGGCACTTGGCGAGGCACCAGGGAAAGTGGACGTAAACTCCGAACAACGACGCTCCGCGTAACCCATTGCGCGGCGGGCCGAAAGGGCCGCCGCCTCGGCCTTCTGCTCGATCCACCGGCGCCCAAACAATTGGGCTCGCGCCGGAGCGTGAAGCCGGCCGGAACGACCGCACTCTACGCGATCGAAAGCCGGCGTGCGACGGATTGGACAAGGTGGTAGATTTCGACACGGAGCGCCAAAAGGCTCCGGTTCCAAGGACTGCTCCCGTGCTTTCCATTGACGACATCGTCACAACCGTCAAAAGCTACCACCCGAACGCCGATATCGACCTGATTCGCCGCGCTTATTACTATTCGGAGTGGGCCCATCGGGAGCAGACGCGGCGCAGCGGGGACCCTTACTTCATTCATCCGGCGGGCGTCGCGGGAATCATCGCCGAGCTCCGGCTCGATACCGCCAGCGTCTGCGCGGGGCTCCTGCACGACGTGGTGGAAGACACGCTCGCTTCGCTCGACGACGTCAAGGCCGATTTCGGCGCCGAGATCGGGGACCTGGTCGACGGCGTCACCAAACTCGGCCAGATCAATTTTACGTCTCGGGAAGACCGCCAGTCGGAAAACTTCCGCAAGATGGTGGTCGCGATGGCGCGCGACATCCGCGTGCTCTTGATCAAGCTCTGCGATCGCCTCGACAACATGCGCACGCTCGAGCACATGAGCCCCGACTCCCAAGAGCGCATCGCGCGCGAGACGATGGAGATCTACGCGCCGCTGGCGAGCCGCCTCGGCATGCATCGCATCAAGAGCGAGCTCGAAGATCTGAGCTTCAAGTATCTGGAGCACGACGCCTACCGCGCGCTGCTCGGCAAATTGAACAAGACCAAGCGCGATCGCGACAAGTACATCGAGAGCGTGAGCAAGACCATGACCGCGCGCATGGCGGAGCAAGGGTTCGCCGCGCAGGTCGATGGCCGCGCCAAGCACCTCTACTCGATCTGGCGCAAGATGAAGTACCAGCAGTGCGAATTCGAACAGGTCTACGACATCATCGCGTTTCGCGTGATCGTGGAGTCGTCGGCGGACTGCTACGCGGCGCTCGGTGTGATTCACTCCCGCTGGACGCCGGTGCCCGGCCGTTTCAAGGACTACGTCGCGCTGCCCAAGCCCAACATGTACCAGTCGTTGCACACCACGGTGGTGGGGCCGGGCCGCCAGCGCATCGAGGTGCAGATCCGCACGAACGAAATGCATCGTGTCGCGGAACAAGGCGTCGCCGCGCACTGGCGCTACAAGGAGCGCGTTTCCGGCGAGCTCGATCCGAAGGACGCCGAGAAGTTCAGCTGGCTCAGGGAGCTCGCCGACTTTCAGCGCAATACCAAAGACCCGGCGGAGTTCCTCGAAAGCGTCAAAATAGACCTGTTCCCCGACGAGGTCTACGTGTTCACCCCGAAGGGCGACGTGCGGGTGATGCCCCGTGGCGCGACTCCCATCGACTTCGCCTACGCGATTCACTCGGAGATCGGAAACCACTGCACCGGGGCGCGCGCCAACGGGCAGATCGTGCCGCTCCGCTACAAGCTCAAGAACGGCGACACGATGGAAATCATGACGTCGCCGAACCAGCAGCCGCACAAGGACTGGCTCGACTTCTGCGCAACCTCGCGCGCCAAGGCGCGCATCCGCGCCTTCTTGCGTTCGGAGGAACGGCAGAAGAGCGTCAACCTGGGACGCGAGCTGTTCGAGGGAGAAATGCGCGGAGTGGGTCTCAGCACCGCCAAGTTTCTCAAGAACGACGCCGCCGTCGCTCGCCTGGTGCAAGAGTACCGTCAGGGGTCGCTCGACGAGCTCCTGCTAGCGATCGGTTACGGCAAGCTCTCGACCGAGGACGTCGTTCACAGCGTCGCGAACCGTCAAGCCGACAGCGAGCCCTCGAGCTCTTTTCGCACCAGCCGCATCGAAAACCTGGTGCGGCGCGTCACGCGCCGCGAATCGAGCGCCATCGTCGTGAGCGGCATCGACGACGTCCTGGTGCGCTACGCCAAGTGCTGCAATCCCTTGCCCGGCGATCCCATCATCGGCTTCATCACGCGCGGTCGCGGCGTCACCATCCACCGGCGCGACTGCCTCAAGGCGTTCGACACCGATCCCGAGCGCCGCATCGACGTGCAGTGGGACAGCCGCGCCAAGGTCAACCACCCGGTTCGGGTTCGCGTCACGACCGACAACCGTCCCGGCATCCTCGCGCTCGTGAGCCAAGCCTTCAGCGCCCAGCGCATCAACATCTCCGAGGCCAACTGTCGCGCCGAGGACGACGGGCGCGCGGAGAACGTCTTCACCATCCAATGCGTGGATCTGAGCCAGCTGAAGAGCGTGATGAAGGCGCTGCAGAAGGTGAGCGGCGTGGTCGAAGTCGCGCGCGTCTGACCGCGCGCCCGGAGCGACCTTTCAGCGCAACGGCGGAGCTGCCGCGTAGTCCTCGCCGAGGGGCGTCAGGGCTCCGTCCTGTTCGACCAAGGCCCCGTTCACCCAGTTCGGATCGTCCTGGTAAGAGCGAAACCACGCGTAGCGCTCCACGAGCGGGTGATTGGCGAGCATCGCCACCGCGTCGTTGTAAAAGCCGTGCGTCAGCTCCTCGCTCTGAGCGTAGCAGCCCCACTCGGTGATCCAGATGGGCAGCTCCCACTGTTCGGCCCACTCGATGTAGTTCTCGAACGGCGCGGTCGAGTCGCAGCTATTGGTCCAGCCGTACCAGTGAATCGCGATGAAATCGATCCTGAGGCTCCGCTCGGCGACTCCCTGCATGAAAGCCTCGAACCACGTTTGACCGTCGCTGGCCGTCGCTGGACTGCCCACGCGGACGCCCGCCAGGTCCATCTCTTCCCAGAGCGAAAGCGCTTGCTCCACCGTGAGGTTTGACTCGCCGGTGTGATCCGGCTCGTTGAAACCGAGCACGGCGGGGTGCCCGGCAGCGACGACCTCGGACGGCTCGGGCACCCAGGACAGCGCTTCCCACGAGCCCCAGATCTGCGGCACGAACTCGGCCGCGCTCTCGCAGCTCGAGCTACCGGACCAGTTGTAAAACCAAGCGACGCCGAGCGCGTCCAGATCGGCGCACTCGTCGCGCGGCCGCCCGACCTCGTAAAACGCGAGGCCCTTGTACGGCGCAGAGCCCGGCGCGCCACCGCTGCCTCCGGCCCCAGCGCTCTCTCCGGTTCCGCCCGCGCCGCTGGCACCGCCGGAACCGGACGCCGTTGCCGCGCCGGCGCCGCCGCTCGTGGCCGCGCCCGTACCTCCCTGTCCGCCGGCACCGCTGCTCGTGGTAGCGCCTGTCGTTCCGTCGCTGCTCGCGGAAACGGTTCCGCCGGAGCCCGTCACGCCGACGCCGCTCGAAGAACTGCCGCCGACACCGCTGGTCGCGCCGCTCATCGCGGTGGAACCTCCTGTTCCGGGCAATCCCCCGTCCGCTTCACCGCCACAAGCGAGGAGGAGCAGCCCCGAGCAAGATACGGTGCCGAGTCGCATCGGCTCCCGAGCTATCAGCCGCGCCGCCGTCCGAGGCCGAGCAAGGACAGCGCGCCGAGTACGAGCCAGACCATCGAAGACGCCGGGCTTCGTCGCTTCGACGCCAGCGAGCAACCACCTCCCGCATCCGACGTGCCCGTCATGCCGGTCGTGCCGGTCGAAGCAACACCGTTGCCTCCCGTGCCACCGGAGGCCGCGCCGCCGGCGCCCGACTGTACACCGCCGGTCCCGGTGCTCGTAGCCGTTGCGCCGCCCGAAGATACCGGGCTTCCACCGGCACCGCCCGTTGTCCCACCCGCACCCGAATCGACCGCCGAACCGCCGGCTCCTGAAGCGACCGTACCACCGCTGCCTCCGCTAGACATGCCGCCGGACCCACCCGTGCCGCCGGCGCCGCCGGTACCCACGGGCTCGCCGCTCAGCGTGATATCCGCGCACTGAAAGTAATACTCGTCGTCACCGCCGGCATTCTGCTTGTCGTACATGAACTGGACGACCTGAAGCGTACAATTGTCGCACTCGACGGCCGGCAACGTCACCGTCGTGCTGAACATCGGCCCGGGACTATCCGTCTCGTAAACGTACTTGAGAATCACGTCGCTCAGCGGCTCCGCCGCCTCCGGATCGTCCATCGCCATCACTTCCTGAGCGTTGGTGACGCCAGGAAACAGGTTATTCATGTCCGCGCGAACCGGAAAATCATCGTCGCCGTCGACGTCGAACGCGATGCGGTAGTAGCTCGGATGCGAGACGAACTCTTCCCACTCGACCGTAATGGTCGCGCCGGGCGCGAACATGTTCACGGTAGCCGTTCGGCCGTTGCTCTGCTGACCACAGGGGCCGGTCTTCAGCTCGAAGCTCGTCGCGTCGCCCGCCAGCCGCGGTTCCGGCGACCTCAACGCCAAATGCGCCGCAGCGTTGCCGGCGCACAGCAGGAGCGCGCTAGCGGCGAAAGCGGCGCTCGAAAGCTGAAACGTGCGAGCCATGGCCAGAACCATAGCCCGCCCGACCGGCCTACCGCCAGGAGCCATGCGCTGCCGCGGCAGGTATTTCACGCTTCGAAACGCCCGCACGGCGCGCCACAACTGGCTCATTTTTCTAGCAGATCCGAATACTTTCCCGCCGCTGGACCGCGCGCGGCGGACGGCGCGTCCTTGACAGCCCAGGGCCGGGACACTATCGCTCCCAGCCGCCGCGGGAGTAACTCAGCGGTAGAGTGCCACCTTGCCAAGGTGGACGTCGAGGGTTCGAATCCCTTCTCCCGCTCAAATAAGACGCTCAACGTCGTGAATCAGCGGGGTGCGGAGCCGTTTGGGCGAACCTGGGCATGTGCTTTCACGGCGTCGAGGGTGCCCTCCGCTCCTCGCCGGCTCCGCCGGCTGCGGTGCTCGGGGCCTCATGCGCGGCTGCGTGCGGCCTTGGTTCTTGGTGTTCCGCGCCGCCCGATGCTTGTACGCCGGCTCGAATCCCTTCTCCCGCTCTGGTCGACGCGGATCCGCATGAATCCTCGCGGGCCGATCCGTTCGGCGGACCTAGGCGTCCGCTACCCGGCGTCGAGGGTGCCCTCCGCTCCTCGCCAGCTCCGCTGGCTGCGGTGCTCGGGGGCCTCATGCGCGGCTGCGTGCGGCCTTGGTTCTTGGTGTTCCGCGCCGCCCGATGCTTGTGCGCCGGCTCGAATCCCTTCTCCCGCTCTGACAGG
>DASWGX010000390.1:0-5539 GCA_036393455.1 Polyangiaceae bacterium | reverse complement strand
GGTCAGCGTCGACGACCTCCAGCGCTCGCTCGTCCTCGGCGCCCCGGAGACGGCCGAGCTCGAAATTCTGGATGCGGCCGGAACAGCGCGCCGCGCCAGCGTGTCGTTGCGGCCGGCGCGACGAGCAGCCTGAGCGCCTTGCGGCAAAGCTCGCAATGTCATCGAGCACCGCCTACTCCATGCCGGCTAGTCGCGCGCGCTTACCCGAGCGGGGCTCAGTCGCCCAAGCAGACGTGCAGCGCGCGGGCCGTATCGATCCACGGATGGTCGAGCGGAACCACCTTTCGCCGGCCGACGATCTCCGAAAGTGGGACAGGCTCGGTGCCTTCTCCGCGCGCGGCGACCATGGAGCCGAACCTTCCCTGGTGGATGACTCGGGCGCAGGCCGTACCGAGGCGCGTCGCGAGCAACCGATCGGCGGGAGACGGCGTGCCGCCGCGCTGTACGTAGCCCAAGATCGTCACCCGCGACTCGAGCCTCGTCAGTTCCTCGAGCTTCTGCGTGAGGCGATGCGTGTTGTCGGCGCGCGCGGCATCGAACTTCTTGAGCGCGCGCTTGGCCTGCTTTTTGTCCTTTTTGTCTTCATCGTCCCGCGCTTCGTCGAGCTCCGTTTCCAGGTCGGCCCGCGCCGCCGCGTCTTTTTTCGAGAGCGCGCCCTCGGATACGGCGACGATGCTGAACGGCTTGCCCTGCCGGCTTCGGCGCAGCACCGCTTCGGCGACGACCTCCATGTCGTACGGAATTTCCGGAAGCAAGATGGCGTCGGCGCCGCCGGCGAGCCCCGCGCCGAGCGCGAGCCAGCCGGCGTTGTGTCCCATGATCTCGACCACGATGATGCGATGGTGACTGTGCGCGGTGCTGTGAAGGCGATCGACGGCTTCGGTCGCGATCGAAAGCGCGGTGTCGAAGCCGAACGTTACGTCGGTCCCGTAGACGTCGTTGTCGATGGTCTTCGGCAGCGTCACGACGTTGAGCCCGCGTTCCACGAGACGATGGGCGTTCTTCATCGTGCCTCCGCCTCCGAGGCACACGAGCGCGTCGAGGTGATGCTTTTCGTAGGTGTCGACGATGGCGTCGGTCATGTCCATCACCCGGCCCCCGACGGACATCTTGTGCGGCTTGTCGCGGCTGGTTCCGAGGATCGTTCCGCCCACGGTCAAGATCCCCGAGAGCGCATTGGCGTCGAGAACGACGCTGCGGTTTTGGACCAAGCCGCGGAAGCCTTCGCGAAAGCCGACGACGCGCGTCCCGTATTCGTTCATGCAGGCCTTGCCGACGCCGCGTATCGCGGCGTTGAGCCCCGGGCTGTCGCCGCCGGCGGTGAGTATTCCGATCGATTTTGCCATCGTGCAGTCATTCGTAAGGGTGCCGCGCCGCGAACGCTAATACTTATTCACGCCGTCGCCGCGACCGCCGCCGTTTCGGCTTGACCTGGAAAAGCGGGACCGGCCGCCCGCTCGCGTCCCGGTCAGCTCGCCACGACCACGTACGCCGGGCTGTTCGAAGCCACGGCCGAACCGTCGAAGTCGCCGTGGATCTCCACGCGTGAGAAACCCGCTCGGAACATCAGGTGCTCGAGCTCGTAACGATAGAACCAGCGCAGGTTGATGCGTTCGCTCTCGCCGGAGACTACGTTTCCGTTGCGGTGCCGTTCGAAGCGCATGTCGAGCCGCATCATCTGTCCTGCCACGTCGCGCTCGACGGTGACGGAGCGCACGATCGTATCCGCGCCGTCCTCGAACCGGAGGTCTTCCGTTTCGGGCTCGCGTTCTCGCGCCGTCCGGTCCAGACGCGGACAGAACACGTCGAAGGCGAAACGCCCGCCCGGCGCGAGGTGCCGTCGTACGCGCTCCAGGCACGCAAGCTGCTCGTCCACGCCGTACAGGTGCTGGAAGGCGCGAAACGCCGAAAACACCAGCGCGAAGCGCCGAGCGCCGAAATCGAAGTTCTGCATCGCCGTACGGTGGAGCTCGAGCTTCTCGGCGCCCGGCTTTTCGCGCAACACGTTCAGCATCGCCTCGGAGCTATCCAGACCGGTGCATGCGACGCCGCGCCGCGCGACCTCCAACAGCACCCTTCCGGTGCCGCACCCGAGCTCGAGCACGGGTCCGCCGCTCTCGACGGCAAGCCCGGCATAGAAGTCCACGTCGGGGCCCAGGCTCGCGAGCGTCGCATAGGCGCCGTCGTAGTACCTCGCGACGGTTTGATTGTAATCGCTTCGAAACTCGTCGTTGCCGCTGAGCATGTCGAGGCCAGCTAGCACGCGCCCATGTCAGCTCCAGTCCTACCTAGCCCGCACGAGAAGCGTCCTTTGCGGCCTGAGGCCGGAGCCCGACGAGCTCGGGTGCTCCCACGATTGGGGACCGCCATTGCGCGAACTTTCCCTCATGAACGGATACCTTGCGGCATTCGCATGTTTTTTGAGCCAGGAAGCCAGTGAGCGGGTCTGTCCTTATCGGAGGCATCACATCATGCGCCGACCGCCGAGAATTCACGGTAATTTCTGCCTCGCCTTCGAGGCCTTGTGCATCGGGGCGCTTGCCCTCGGGTGCGGCTCGAGCGCGGGTGACGCGGGGACGACCGGGACGACGGGGACCGCCGCAGGGACGACGGGCGCAGGAGGAGGTAGCGCCGGCACGACCGGCACGGCGAGCGGTGCCGTGGGAGCAACGGGGACTGGTGGGGCGACGGGTGCGGGCGGTGCGACGGGTGCAGGCGGTGCGACCGCCACGGGTGTCGGAGGTTCGGGCGGCGGCACCACGGGCGCCGGGGGAAGCGGCTCGGGCGGCTCGGGTACGGGTGGCATGTCGAACCCCGATCCGGTGCCGACCTCCGGTTGCGACGCGGCAACGTGGCCGGACAGCGGAACATACACGATGGAGATTCAAAGCACGGAGCGCGAGTACGCCCTCGCGGTTCCAGAGGGTTACGACGGTACCACGCCGACGCGGCTCGTCTTCGTATACCACGGGCTCGGGGGCACCGCGGCGCAGACGGCCGGCAGCGGCAACTTCGGCTACTTCGGGATCGCGCGCGTGAGCGAAGGCAACGCGATTCTGGTTGCGCCGCAGGGCCTCCCTTCGTCGGAAGGCGGCACCGACTATGCGTGGCGCAATTCGAACGGCGAGGACACGGAGTTCGCGCGCGCCATGATCGAACGCATCGGCGGCGAGTACTGCGTCGACGCTCTGCGAGTCTTCGTGACGGGAATGAGCTATGGCGGCGTTGCCAGCAACGACATCGGCTGCGACGTGGGCGACGTCGTTCGCGCCATCGCGCCGATTGCCGGAGCCGGGCCGGGGTTCGGCAGTTTCGGTGGCGGCGGGCCGAGCTGTATGGGACAAGTCGCCGCACTGCTGATCCACGGCATCGCCGACAGCACAGTCTATTTCGAGCAGGGCGAGGCCAGCCGCGATCACTGGCTCGACGCCAACGGGTGCGGCACCGAGTCGACGCCGGTCGAAAACCAAGCCTGCGCGGACTACGAAGGCTGCCAGTGCGTCGAGCACTCGGGTTGTCAGGCGGACTATCCCGTCCAGTTCTGCTCGCACCCGGACGGTCACATCATTCCCCAGTTCTCGGCCCAGACGATCTGGAACTTCTTTCTGCGCTTTTAGCCCGTCGTGCCCGGCGCGCCAGTGGCGGTCGGCCGTTTGGAGGCAAAACGGCGCGTTCCGGTGGCGCGTGGTATAGCGTCGTTTCGGCATGCAGCGCGTGCGACCAGAGCCGTCGTCGGTCCGGGGAGTGAGGTTTTCCGTCGCGTACGAATACCTGGTCCATTTCACCTCCCGGGTTTTCGATCCAGAGAATCCGACCTTCGCCGACGCCCTCTGCCGCGTCGAGCCCCAACGACGCCAGCGAGTGTTCGCAGTGCTCGACGAAGGCCTGGTGCGCGCCTGGCCCTCGCTCGCCGACTCCATTCGGACCTATGTCAGCGCTCACTCGGCGTCGATCGAGCTGTTCGGCCCGCCGCTCGTCGTGCCGGGCGGCGAGGCCGTCAAGAACGATCCCGAAGCGCCGCTCAGGCTTCAGCAGAGCATGGCCGAGCTCGGCGTCGATCGACAATCCTTCTGCGTCATCGTCGGGGGCGGCGCGGTGCTCGACATGGCCGGGTTCGCCGCGGCGACCGCGCACCGAGGGGTCCGTGTCGTGCGCGTGCCGACGACCGTGCTGGCCCAAAATGACTCGGGCATCGGGGTGAAGAACGGCATCAACGCCTTCGGCGTCAAGAATTTCGTCGGAAGCTTTGCGGCGCCGTTCGCGGTGATCAACGACGCGGAATTCCTGTCGACGCTACAGCGCCGAGATCGCATCGCGGGCATCGCCGAGGCGGTCAAGGTGGCGCTGATCCGCGACGCAGACTTCTTCGAATGGCTGTGCGAGAATCGGCGTGCCCTCGCGGAGCTTCAGCCGGACGCGACGCGCACCATGATCCGTCGCTGTGCGGAGCTGCACCTCGATCACATCAGCGGCTCGGGCGATCCCTTCGAGTTCGGCAGCGCGCGCCCGCTCGACTTCGGGCACTGGGCGGCGCACAAGCTCGAGTCGCTGAGCGGCCACGAGCTCCGGCACGGCGAGGCCGTGGCCATCGGGCTGGCCCTCGACAGCCGCTACTCGGTCGAGCAGGGCTGGCTCGCCGAGGCGGATTTCGAGCGCATCGCCGGCCTGCTCAGCGGCCTCGGGTTCGAGCTCGTGCACCCCGCTCTTTTCGAAACAGGGCCGGACGGCGAGCTCGCGGTGCTCGGCGGGCTGCGCGACTTTCGAGAGCACCTGGGCGGTGATCTCACGGTCACCATGCTGAAAGCGCCGGGCCGTTCCTTCGACGTCAACGAGATGGACACCGAGACGATTCGCATTTGTATCGAGCGCTCGAGAGGCTATGCCTCGGCGTGAGGGGACGCGACGTCGATGCGAACCGCGGGAGCGCACCTCACCTACTGCACCAACATTCACCCGGGGGAGAGCTATGCCGAGGTGCGCGACAATCTCGCGAACTACGTCCGCGCCGTGCGGGAGCGGGTAGCTCCCGGGCGCCCTTTCGGCGTCGGGCTCAGACTTTCCGCGCGCGCCGCGAGCGAGCTCTCGGCTCCCGCCGTGCTCGAGGAGCTCAAGGATTTCTTGCGAAGTAACGAGCTCTACGTCTTCACCCTCAACGGCTTCCCCTACGGGCCGTTCCACGGGCAGCCGGTCAAGGACGGCGTTTACCGGCCCGACTGGACGGCGCCCGAGCGCCTCGGCTACACGGACGAACTCGCGCGGCTGCTCGCCGAGCTTCTTCCCGACGGCATGGCGGGTAGCGTCAGCACGGTACCGCTCGGTTTCAAGGGTCATCTCACGAGCGAAGGAGACGTCTCCGTCGCGGTCGATCAGCTGCTTCGGCACGTCGCAGTGCTCCATCGCTTGCGCCAGGATCGGGGGCGGGAAGTAGCGCTATGCCTGGAGCCGGAGCCGTGCTGCGTACTCGAGACGATCGAAGAGACGACGAGTTTCTTCGAGGGCGAGCTTTTTTCTCGCAGCGCGCGGGAGAAGCTCGCGGGCC
>DASWGX010000389.1:0-15092 GCA_036393455.1 Polyangiaceae bacterium | reverse complement strand
GCTTGTCGCACGAGCGCGTCCCTCAGCTGACTTTCCGCGGCCAGCTCGAGCTCCACCAGGGTTTCCCCGATGAGCCGCTGCGAGCCCGCTCGATTGTCGAGCACGTGCTGCAGCTCTTCCCGTTCGAGCACTCCGGCGTCGACCAGGTAGCGCCCGAGCAAGAACTCGTCCCGCAGCCCGCGGTGCGCCGCGAACTCCAAGAGCCCACGCTCCACGTAGAGCGTGATTTCCGACTTTCGCATCGAAATCGTCAGAGCGCCGCTTTGCTTTTGCAGCTCGAGCAGCTGCAAGACCTCGGCGATCGAAATCACCTTGAGATCTCCGGCGAGCGCCTCTTCCGTCTCGTTTCCGAAGTCGAGCGTGCGCAAGAGCGTTGCGAGCGCTCCCATGCTTGCCTCGTTCACGGCGCGGTCGATGGCAGCGCCGAGGCCCGCGTCGGCGGCGAACGGCGTGCTCGAAAGCCGGCCGGGCTCCGGCAAGAGCAGGCTCTTCAGGGCCGCAGCAAACTCGCTCACCGCCTGAACTCGGCGGAGCCCCGGATCGGGCGGGACGCTGAGCCGCGGCGCGAGCGTCGCGTCGATCTCGGCCTCGTCCGTCGGCATGGTGCTGATGTCGATGAGCGCCGGGGCACGGCCGGCCTCTTGCTTCTGCAGCGCGCCCTCGACGACCGCGATGAGCCCGCGCGCGTCGAAGGGTTTGGTGATGGCGTCGATGGCGCCCGTCTGTTGCACGAACTGAGCGCGGATCTTGTCGCCCTTGGCGCTCATCAACACCACCGGCAGGTGCTGCAGGCTGACGTCGGCGCGAAGCTCCCGGCAGAACTGATAGCCGTTCATCCTGGGCATCACGAAGTCGAGCAACACCAGGTCGACCGGACGCTGCCGGAGCTCGGCCAGGCCCTCCTCGCCGTCCGCCGCGAGCACCGGTTCGTAGTCACGCGTCCGCAAGATCGACGCGACGACCTTGCGGATCGTCGGACTGTCGTCGAGCACGAGAATGCGAGCGCTCATCGGGAAGCTTGGGACGAGGAGGGAGGGGCCGCCCCCGGGAGCGGCGAGCGACGCGCCGCCCGCTCATTGTGTCGCGTCGCGCCGCGGCTGACTAGCCGTCCTCGACCGTACGGATGAAGAGCTCGGCGAGCTGCTGGGGCGAGACCGAACCGGGCGCGCCGCCCATCAGGTCCGCGCCGCGCTGGGTCTTGGGGAAGGCGATGACGTCGCGCAGACTGTCCGAGTCGGCAAGGAGCATGACGAGCCGGTCCATGCCGACCGCGATGCCGCCGTGGGGCGGCGCGCCGAAGCGGAGCGCCTTCAAGAGGAAGCCGAACTTCTGCTCCGCCTCCTCCGGCTCGATGCCGAGCGCCGCAAACACCTTCTTTTGCACCTCGGGATCGTGCAGCCGGATCGACCCTCCGGCGAGCTCGAAGCCGTTCAACACCAGGTCGTAGCGGTAGCACGACACCCGCCCGGGGTCGGTCTCGATGCGCTCGACGTCCGCGTCGTGGGGACGCGTGAAGGCGTGGTGCGCCGCGGCCCAGCGCTTTGCCTCGTCGTCGTACTCGAACAGCGGCGGGTCGACGACCCACAGGAACTTCCATTGCCCGCCATGACCGACTTCGGGGATGACGCCGAGCTTCTTTCCGAGGTGAACGCGCAGGTTGGCGAGCACGGTGTGAACCATCGCGGCCCTGCCGAACTGGAACAACAAGAGATCGCCGGACTCGACGCCGGCGCGCGCGTTGATGGCGCTCCGCAGCTCGTCCGTGACGCTCTTGGCGAGCGGCGACTGCGTCCAGGCGCCGTCGGGTCCGATGCGAGCGCGCGCGAGGCCGGCGGCTCCCATGCCTTTGGCCAGCTGCTCGAGCTTGTCGGCGTCGGCGCGCGACAGATTGGCGGAACCGGGCACGCGCAGCACCTTGACGATCTCGGCCGGCAGATCGACGCGGTACGCGCCACTCGCGAACTTCTCGGCGATGGGCTCGAAGAACGGGATCTTCCCGCCGCGGTGCTCGACCACCAGATCCGTAACGTCGACGTGGGGCATGTCGAAGCGGAGGTCGGGCTTGTCGTTGCCGTAGTCGCGCATCGAATCCGAGAAGCGCATGCGCGGGAAATGACCGTCGGGGTAGAGCTGCTTCAGGTCCACGCCGAGCACGGCCTTCCAGATCGCGAAGATGAGACCTTCGACCAGATTGAACACGTCGTCCTGGTTTACGAAGCTGAGCTCGATGTCGATCTGAGTGAACTCCGGGTGCCGATCGACGCGCGAGTCCTCGTCGCGGAAGCAGCGAACGATCTGAAAGTATTTGTCGAAGCCGGCGATCATGCTCAGTTGCTTGAAGAGCTGCGGGCTCTCCGCGAGCGCGTAGAATTTGCCGGGCTGCTGGCGTACCGGCACCAGGAAGTTGCGAGCACCGCCCGGCGTGTACTTCACCAAGAACGGCGTCTCTATCTCCACGCAGCCCGCGTCGCTCAAGAAATTGCGTGCGGCGCGGTTCGCCTCGTGGCGCAGCCGCATGGTGCGCTGGAGCGGAGCGCGGCGCAGGTCGAGAAAGCGGTATTCGAGCCGCACCTCTTCGCGCGTGTCGATCTCGTCGTCGAGCAGGAACGGCGGGGTCTCGCTCTTGTTGAACACTTCGAGCTCGAACGCCTCCACTTCGATCTCCCCGGTCGCGAGCTTGGGGTTCGCCGCGCTCACCGTGCGGCCTTCCTTCTTGCTGAACTGCTCGCCGCGTGACCGCACCCGGCCGCGCACGCCGATCACCCATTCGGAGCGCAGCGCGTCCGCGACACGGTGCGCCTCGGCGCTGACCTCTGGATCGAACACCACCTGCGTCAGCCCCCCGCGGTCACGCAAATCGACGAAGACGATGCTGCCGTGATCGCGGCGATTGTGGACCCAGCCGAACAGCGTGACCTCGCGGCCAAGGTCGGCGGCGCGCAGAGCGCCGCAATCGTGGGTTCTTTTCAGCTCGTCGATGAAACGGGACACAGGATCCGTCCTCCGCAAGAAAAGCCGCCCGTCCTCGAGCGGACGCCGGGTTTCTACCCCGCAGCGCTTGCCTTCTCAATTGCGGCACCTCGCCGGCTCCGGCTTGGCCGGCTCCGGGGCGGCAGCGCCGCCTGACGCGATCGGCCCGGAAAACTGGCCCGAAACGCACTTCGCGTGGCACTTCTCGCCGGGCCGTGAGCGACCTCGTCGACCGCCGCCAGCCCGCTGAGCTGGGTTTGCTGTTTCGCTCCGCGGCGGCGCTCTCCGTCTGGGTGCCGCTCGTCGTGACCCTGTTTCGTACCAGCGCCGTCACGGCCTGGCGCGACGACCTCGGTGTCATCCGGAGCCTCTCGCTGGCCCCGATCGGCGGCGAGGGGCTGGTTTCCGCCATCCTCGGCCGCGCACTCGGGCTGTTGCCTCTGGGCGGCGTCTGGCTGCGAGTCGGGCTCGTCGGAGCCGTCGCCGCGGCGGCGGCGGGCGGACTCGCTTTTTTTCTGGTGGTGCGCCTGCTCGGCGTTTCGCGGCGGAGGAGCGCGATGACTCCGCTGCTCGCGCTCGGCGCGGCGTTGCTTGCCGTGCTCGGCGCCGCCTGGCAGGAGGAAGCGACCCTCGCGGGAGGAGGAGCCCTCGGAGCCGTGCTCTGTCTGCTCTGCCTGCAGGCCGGCTCGAGCCGCGGTCTTTCTCCGGTCGCCTGGGGAGCGAGCGGTGTCGCGCTCTCGCTGGCGCTCGTCGAGAGCCGCAGCGCCGGACTGGCAGGGCTCGTTGCCTGGGGCGCGGCACGGCTCGCCATCGCTCGCCTGCCAAGCCCCGCCTCGCTCGCCGTCTTTGCCGCTGCGGCCGTGGCCGCCGCGTTTCTCGTCGTGCTGCCGTTTGCGGTGCGAACCGGCTCCGAAGTGCTCAGCGCGCCGTTCGCGGTTCAGGCGAGCTCGGCCGGTGCTTGGCACGGGTTGGAAGGGTCCGCGGGACCGGTCGCCTTCGACTGGCCGCTGCTCGTCGCTGCCGCCGCCGGCCTTGCCCTTGCCCTTGCCGCGCTGTCGCGCTCGAGCCGGCCGCTTTCGCTCGGGTTGTGCTGCTGGGTGCTGGGGTCGCTCGCCGTGAGCGAGGGGCCCGCCGGCGCACTCTTGCCCTGGCCCGGCCGGACCTGGCTCCTGCTCGGTGCCGTGGCGAGCGTGGCCGGCTTCGCCTTTTCGATCGATCGGGTCGCGGCATGGCTGCTTCGGGCGCGGCTGCCGTTCGCTCGCCCGGCGCTCGCGCTCACGGCGTCGCTCGGTTTCGCGGCGGTGATCGTCACTTGGGAAACCTCGGGCCGCGATGCAGATCGTTCCCGGCGCGACGCGGCCGAGCTGTGGACGGACGAGGCGCTGCAAAGCTTGCCGCCGAGCAGCGTCGTCATCGCGCGGTCGCCGTCGATCGCATTTCGCCTTTGGGGCGCGGCGCTGGCGCGCGGCGCGCGTCCGGATCTCGTCGTCGTTCCCACCGCGCTGCTCGACAGCGCGTCGCTCGCCTCGGACTTGCTCGCGCTCGAGCCCGCGCTCGGGCCCCTGGTGCGCCAGATGGCCGTGCACGGCAAGCCTACCGAGTATGCGCTGTCCTCCCTGGCCGACGCGCGCCCGCTGTTCGTCGAGTTCGATCCGAGCTGGGATCCACGCCTATTCGATCACCTGATCCCCGAGGCGTTTTGGCTACGTTTCGCGCCGCACGCCCTGGGCCGGTCCGATCGCGTTGAAGCCCTCAAAGGCGTACGGACGGCATTTCGCCGCGTGGCGCGGCGCGCCTTGGATCCGGCCCACGCCGACGCGGCGACGCTTCAGGTGCTGTACCGCCGCGGCCGCGAGCAGGCGCTGGCCCTGGCCGCGCTCGGGGACCGCTCGAACGCGCACCTCGTGCTCGGCGATCTCCGAAAATTCGACGGCGCGCGCCCCTTCGTGGACGCGCTCGCCACGCGGCTCGATGCTCGGAGTCGCGGCAGGGTCGACATCTCCGACCTGCTCGATTGAGCGGCGCGGACACCGGGGGCCGCCTCGGGGACTTGCCGCGCGCCGGGAGGCGCCCTAATGGCTCTCCCCTACCTCGTAGGAGAGCCTCATGAAAATAGCCGTCCTCGGTACCGGAATGGTGGGCCAGGCGATCGCGACCAAGGTCGTCGCCGTCGGCAACGAAGTCATGATGGGCGCTCGCGACGCCAAAAACGAAAAGGCCGTCGCCTGGGTGAAAGCAAACGGCGTGCGCGCCTCGGCCGGGACGTTCCGCGACGCGGCCGCGCACGGCCAGGTCGTTTTCAACTGCACGAGCGGTGCCGCCGCTCTCGATGCGCTCAACGCCGCCGGCGCGGACAACCTGCGCGGCAAGGTGCTCGTGGACATCACGAACCCGCTCGATTTTTCGCAGGGCATGCCGCCCATGCTCTTTACCGGCAGCGGCGATTCGCTCGGCGAGCGCATTCAGCGCGCGTTTCCCGACGCGAAGGTCGTCAAAACGCTCAACACCGTCAACTGCCAGGTCATGGTCGATCCCGCGCGCATCCCGGGGGAGCACGACGTGTTCGTGAGCGGCGACGACATGGACGCCAAGGCGGAAGTCACGCGCATGCTCAAGGAATGGTTCGGGTGGAAGAGCGTCATCGATCTCGGCGACATCACCACCGCGCGCGGCACCGAGTCCTACGTGCTGCTCTGGGTGCGGCTCTGGGGCAGCCTCGGCACCGCCGACTTCAACGTCAAAGTCGTTCGCTAAGCCGCGCCCGTGTGTCTCGCCGCCGCGCGCGGCTATTCGTCGCCGTCGTCCGCTTCGACGTCGCCGCGCTCGTGCACGGCGAAGAAGTTGCGGAGCGCGCCGAGCAGCGCCGTGTCCCGCTCCGGCACTTCGCCGTAGAGGTTCCGCTTTTCGTTCGGATCGGTCTCCAGATCGAAGAGCTCGACGGTGTTGCGCCGGCGGTTGTCGATCACCTTGAAGCGCCGGAAGAGCATCGCTTTGACGCTCACCTGATCGGCGGCAATCGGACGGGTGAGCCGCGCCGCTTCGCCGCGCAAGAACGGCACCAGGCTCTGTCCCATGTATTGTCCCGGCGTCGCTGCACCGACCAGATCGAGCAGCGTGGGCGCGATGTCGATCAAGGCAACCGGCGCCGCTACGCGTCGCGGCTCGACGCCGGGCACACGAATCACGAGCGGCACGCGGAGCAGCACTTCGTAGAGCGAGCCCCCGTGGTGCGGAATGCCGTGCTCGCCGAGCGCTTCGCCGTGATCCGCGCTCAGGACGAGCACCGTGCGGTCGAGCAGATCGAGCTCTTCGAGGCTCTTCCAAAGCCGCCCGAAGCTCCGATCGCAAAGCTCGACCTCGCGGACGTAGCGCTCGAACTCCGAGCCGCCGTCGCCGGCGGCGTCGTACGGCTCGTGCGGATCCATCCAGTGCATGTAGACGAAGAGCTTGCGTTCGCGCAGCCGCTCGATCTTCTCGAGCGCCGCGTCGACAGTCTCTTCCGAAAGCGGAAAGCGCTGTCCGGCTCGGGTCGGACGCAACCGCACTTCGCGCCGGAATTTGCCGAGCACGCCGCTCTTGCCCGCGATCGGCCCGTAGGGCGCGAGGTAAACCGTGAAGAACCCCGCCGCTTGCAAGCGATCGCCCAAACGCGGCGTCGGGTCCCGGCTCAGCGTGCGGCCCCGGCCGACCTTGGTCCACTCGAGCTGCGAGCTGTACTTGGAAGCGAAAGCCGAGCCGAGCGAGTTGCGCGTCGTCGAGCCCGGCGTTCTCGCGTTCGTGAATTCGACGCTCTCGTCGGCGAACCTCGCGAGGTTCGGCAAGCGCCCCCGTAGCGCCGTAGCGCCGAGAAGCTCGGCGCGCAGCGCGTCGATCGTCAAAAAGATGATGACGGGAGTCTTCGGCAAAAGGCTCGGTTCGCTGGGCGGGATGGCCGGGACCGTGCCGCGCGGCTCGAGCCACTCCGGATGCACGTGGCGACCCGCCGCTTCCGCGGAAAGCATGACGGTGTCCTTGCCGTGCAAGCCGGCCAAGAACGGAAACAGCACGGAGCCTTCGGTCTTGAATGCTTCGGTGACCACCGCGGCCGGCGGCCACACGACGAGCGTCGCGACGGAAAAGGCCGCGAAGAGAGCGCCCGCGCTTCGAGCCGCACGCGGTTCTTCGCGCGGGAGCCGGGCGGACAAGCGCGCTCCGGCGAGCGCCCCGGTGGCGAAGGTGGCGGCCCCCCACAAAAAATAAAGATGGATGCCCGGGTAGTCGTTCTCGAGCACGTGGTGGTTGAGCGCTGCCGCGGCGGCGCTCGCGACGACGGCGAGCCAGCGCCACGCCGGCCGGGCGAGCCATTGACCGGCCCAGAAGGCCGCCGGCACCGCGAGGCTCGCACCCGCCGCGGCCGGCCACATGAGCCACTCACTTTCGTGACGCTCCGCCCAGTTGGCGAAATCGCCGGCGAGCAAGAGCGGGCTCGCGCCCGCCGCGAGCAGCGAGAAACCGGCGAAAGCGAGGCCCCGCGATGGCGGAACGGCGCGTCGCCAGAGCCGGGCGAGCGCGTAGCCGCCGAATGCAATCGCCACCGCGTGACCGAGGTCGAAAGCATGGTGCAAGAGCCGCGTCGTCGCGCCCGTGTACGGCCAAGGCGAGAGGGCGATGTTGAGCGCGTTCACGAGCGCGACGCCGAGCCACGCGAACACATGGGCAGACCGCGCGCTCAAACGTCGCTCACCCTCCGCGCCCGCAAACGACTCGCTGCTCTCGCCCATCGACGGCGATATCTGCCGCCGCGCCTCGGTGCCGTCAAATTACCGTCGACGTTTCGTCGACTGGCCGTCAACCGCGGGGCAGCTCGACCAGCGTGATGCCGTTTCCCGACGGATCCTCGACGAAGAGCAGCGTCCCGCCCCAACCCTGCTTCTCGGGCCCGCCTGTGATGGGCACGCCCTCGCTTTCGAGCACCCGGGCCGCGTGCCCGGCGTCTGCTACTTCGAAATTGATGGCGACGATGTGCCCGACGAGCTCGGCGCTCTCCGGCTCCTCGCGGTCGATCCGTTCGACGAGCAGCGCGACACCACCGAGCCTGAACAGTGCGACGCCGCCCTCGGGGTTCGAGAACTCGAGCGGGAGTCCGAGCGTGGCCTGATAGAAGTCGCGCGTCTTTTCCCAGAAGTCGGGGTACGCAAAGAGCCGAAACGCCGAGATACCGCGAACCTGTACCGGCACGGCCGAGAGCATCGCGCGCCTAGCTGCCTGAACGCAAGCGCAGTATGGTGGCGGCGATGCATGCGCGCTCGTCCGTCGCCGTCCGTCAGCGCGCCGAGCTTACGTTCAAGCACAACCGCCTGCATGGCCGCCACGGCTGGCTACGGCTTACGCCGGCCTATTCGGTCAAGGTCGTCGAAGACATTCTCGACGCCTTCGGCCGTGACGCGACGCGCGTCTTCGAGCCGTTCAGCGGAACCGGAACCACGCCGCTCTGCGCCGCCTACCGCGGCCTAAGCGCCGTCTCGTCCGACATCAATCCGTTCTTGGTTTGGCTCGGCCGAGTGAAGATCGGCTCCTACACGCCGCGTATCGCGCGTGCGCTTGCCGACGCGGCCGAAACCATCGCCGCGGACCTTGCTCGCGATCCGGCGACGCGGCGTGGCTGCTCGCCGCCACTCAAGAACATCGAGCGCTGGTGGGACGAAACCGAGCTCCGCTTCGTCACCGCCCTTTGCCACGACGTCTCGCGGCGCCGCGGCAAGCTGGGCGACCTACTGCGCATCGCCTTTTGCCGCAGCATGATCGCCCTTTCCAACGCGGCCTTCAATCACCAGTCCATGTCGTTCAAGGGCGCGCGCGGGCGTGCCCTGCCGCCGCGGGACGTCTGGCGGCGCTGCGTCGCGCAGTTCCGCCTCGATGCCGGCACCGTTCAGGAGTCGTGCCTCGACAACCCCGAAGGCGCGGCCACGGTCGAGCTCTCGGACTCCCGCGCCGTGAACGGCCACGGTCGTCGCGCCGGCTCCTTCGATCTGCTCGTCACCTCGCCGCCGTACCCGAATCGAATGTCGTACATCCGCGAGCTCCGGCCGTACATGTACTGGCTCGGCTACCTCGAAGAAGCAAAACAGGCCGGCGAGCTCGATTGGGAAGCCATCGGCGGAACCTGGGGCATCGCGACGAGCCGCCTCACGGCGTGGACGCCCACCGACGCCTTCGTGCCGAAATACCTATACACCATCCTCGCGAAGATCCGGCGCGCGCCCGCCAAGAACGGCGAGCTCATGGCGCGCTACCTTCACAAGTATTTCGACGACATGTTCCATCACTTCGTCGCGATGCGCGCCCTGATGAAACGCGGCTCGAGCGTCCACTACATCGTCGGCAACGCGAGCTTCTACGGCCATCTGGTGCCGGCCGAGCGCCTCTACGCCGATCAGCTCGAGCGCGCGGGCTTCAAAGACGCCCAGGCGACGCCGATTCGCAAGAGGAACTCGAAGCGAGAGCTCATCGAGTTTCACGTCAGGGCGAAGGGGTAATCCGGTCCTGAGCGAGCGAGCGCGTCGCGTCGGCGCGGCTCTGGCGCTCGTCGGGCGGAGGAGGAGGGATTCGAACCCACGGTACCCTTGCGAGTACGCCGGTTTTCAAAACCGGTGCCTTAAACCGCTCGGCCACTCCTCCGAAGAATCGATTCGACTAGCCCGTCATTATCGCTCGTTCGCCGCCTCCGCGCATCCCTCGTGTCATATCCCGCGCCCCAGGGCGACGGGCGCTCACGGCCACACGGCGTCGACGTCGACCGTGACGTCTTCGACGGCAGAGAGCATGATGCGCTCGCCCTTGCGGAAGACTCGGGTCAGGCGGTTCGGAATCGTCTCTTGCGGACCAGGGCAGCCTCCTCCACGCCACCAAAACCGTCGACGCGCGCCGGTTACGCGCGCGCCACCCCGGCCCCACCCCTCGCCGTCAATCGTGCGCGCTGACGTCGGACTCCGGCGGCTTGCTGCGTCGCGGTGACGCCGCCGCGCTCGCGCCGCCGTTGCCCGACGAGGCGCGGGCTGCCGGTGTCGTCTTCGATTTCGGCGGTGCCGAGCGCGCTCCGGTCTTCCTCGCGCTGCTTCCGCTCTTTGCCGCCGCGCGCTTCTTGCCCGCCTTTTTCTTGCCGCCGCCGCTCTTCGCGCGGGTCTTCTTCGCGCCGCCGGCGTCCCCTGCGGCGCGCTTTTTCGTCGCACGTTTCTTCGAGCCGCGCTTAGGCGCAGCGGGGCCACGCTCGCGGCGTTCGGCGAGGAGCTCGAAGGCGCGTTCGGGGGCAAGCTGTTCGGGCACGTCGCCGCGCCGCAAGGAGGCGTTGGTTTCGCCGTCGGTGACGTAGGGGCCGAAACGACCTTGACGCAAGGTGATCGCTTTGCCGGAGACCGGGTCCTGCCCGATCTCGCGCAAGGGTTCGCGCGCGGTGCGGCGCATGCGTTGCCGCGGCTGCGCGAGCAGGGCCTTGGCCTCGTCGAGTGTGAGCGTGAAGAGCTGTCCTTCGTTCTCGAGGCTGCGATTTTCCTTGCCGTGGGTGACGTACGGCCCGTAGCGGCCGAGCTGCACGGTGATCGGCTCGCCGCCGACCTGGCCGACGGTGCGCGGCAACGCGAGCAGTTCCACGGCGTCTGCGAGCGTGACGTTGTCGGGCGTCATGGTGCTCAAGAGCGAGGACGTCTTCGGCTTTTCGCCGCCGTCGGCTGCGCCGAGCTGGACGTACGCGCCGAAGCGCCCGTTCCTGACGAAGACGGGCTGAGCGGTTTCGGGGTGCGGGCCGAGCTCGCGATCGCCGCTCGGCGCTTCGAGTAGCTCGGCGGCGCGTTCGAGGGTGAGCTCGTCCGGAGCCAGGTCGTCCGGAACGCTGGCGTTTTGATCGCCGCGCTGGAGGTAGGCGCCGTAGCGGCCGACGCGAACGACGATTTCACGACCCTCGGCGTCGCTGCCGAGCGGCAGGGAGTTGATGGCGCGCGCATCGATAACGCCGAGCTGCTCCGCAACGAGCGAGCGCAGGCCGTCGTTCGGGTCGCCGCCGTTCTTGCCGGCGCCGAAGTAGAACCGATGCAGCCACGGCACCGCCTGCTCCTGTCCTTGCGCGATGGCGTCGAGGTCGTCCTCCATGCGCGCGGTGAAGGCGTAGTCGACCAGCTCCGCGAAGTGACGTTCGAGCAGTTGAATCACCGCGAAAGCACGGAACGAGGGGACGAGCGCCGAGCCCTTTTTCCACACGTAGCCGCGATCGAGGATGGTGGTGATGATCGAAGCGTAGGTCGACGGGCGGCCGACCCCGAGCTCTTCGAGCCGGCGCACTAGCGACGCCTCGGTGAAGCGCGCGGGCGGCTGGGTCTCGTGCCCTTTGGGCTCGAAGCCTTGCGGCAAGAGCCGTTGGTCGACCGCGAGCGGCGGCAGCGGCCGTTCCCGGTTTTCGAGCTCGGCGTTGGGGTCGTCGCTGCCTTCGACGTAGGCGCGCAGGAAACCCGGAAACTGAATCGTCTGCCCGCTGACGGAAAGTTCGACCTTGCGCCCATCCGTTGCGGCGCCGGCGATGCGCACGTTCACGCTCTGGAGCTCGGCGTCGCGCATCTGCGAGGCGACGGTGCGCTTCCAGATGAGCTCGTAGAGCCGCGCCTGATCGTGCGCGAGGTCTCCCGCCACTTCTTCCGGCAGGCGGAAGGAGTCTCCCGCGGGGCGGATCGCCTCGTGGGCTTCCTGCGCGTTCTTGACCTTCTTCGCGTAGACGCGCGGCTTGTCCGGCAGGTAATCTTTGCCGTACTTGGTCTCGATCTGGCTGCGCGCGGCGCGCAAAGCGGTGTCGCTCAGCGTCGTGCTGTCCGTGCGCATGTACGTGATGTAGCCGTTCTCGTAGAGCGTCTGCGCCACCTTCATGGTGCGCGACGACGAGAAGCGCAGCTTTCGTCCGGCTTCCTGTTGCAAGGTCGAAGTCATGAAGGGCGGCGCCGGCGATCGGCGTGCCGGCTTTCGCTCGACGGAGCGCACGGAGAAGCTGCCCGCGGCGAGCGCTTCGGCCAGGCTCTCGGCCGTCGCTCGATCGAGGCTGACGAGATCGGGCCGCGTGAGCCGGCCGTTCTCGTCGAAGTCCTTGCCGGTTGCGACGCGCTTGCCGTCGAGCTCGAGCAGCGACGCGCTCAGGTTTTCTTGCGCCTCGGTTCGGAAGTGGCCTTCGATGTCCCAGTATTTGGCGGCCGTGAAACGGATCCGCTCGCGTTCGCGCTCGACGATGATGCGCGTCGCCACGCTCTGCACCCTCCCCGCCGAGAGCTTCGGCATGATCTTTTTCCACAGCACGGGCGAGACTTCGTAGCCATAGAGTCGGTCGAGGATCCGGCGCGCTTCCTGGGCGTCGACCAGCCGGCGATCGACCTCACGCGGGTGGCTCAGGGCTTCCTCGATCGCGCGGCGCGTGATCTCGTGGAAGACCATGCGCTTGACGGGGACTTTGGGGTTCAGAACCTCGAGCAGGTGCCAGGCGATCGACTCACCCTCGCGGTCCTCGTCCGTCGCGAGGAAAAGCTCGTCCGCCTCCTTGAGCAGCCCCTTGAGCTTCTGGATCTGCGTCTTCTTGTCGGCGTCGACGACGTAGAGCGGCTTGAAATCGTGCTCCACGTCGACGCCGAGCCGGGCCCACGGCTCCTTCTTGTAGGCCGGCGGGACGTCGTTCGCCCGGCGTGGCAGGTCGCGGATGTGGCCAATCGACGACTCGACGACGAAGCCCTTTCCCAAGAACGCCGCGATGGTGCGCGCCTTGGCGGGAGATTCGACGATGACGAGGGACTTGGACACTGCGGCGAACCGTTTCTGCAAAGGACCGGCGGCACGCCCTGGGGCAAGAGAAGGGACCGCGAAGCCCCGAGGCTGGGGCCGGGCGGGGAGGATGGCTCGGCCCCTTTGCTTGTCAAACGCTATGCGGGCGCGCGGCGTATTAGCAGGGATTTTTCCCTTCAAAATCCGAAAGCACGTCCCGTTGCCACAAGTACCAACGATTACCACAGGTTACGGAGACAGCGCGACGCATCATTCCGGACCCTGCGCGACGGCGGCTCCGTACTTGAGCTCGATCCAGCGCCGGTATTCGCCCGTGCGAACTCCGTCGACCCAATCCGCATGTTCTAGGTACCACTGAACCGTGGCATCGAGGGCAAGGTCGAAGCTCGTTGCCGGCTGCCAGCCGCACTCCTGCCGGATTTTGGTCGAATCAACGGCGTAGCGAAAATCGTGGCCCGGCCGATCCTCCACGAAACGGATCAGCGAACGGAGCTCCGTCTCGTCGGCCCCGGTACGCCGAGCGACGCTGGCGCAGATCCGGTGCACGACCTCGAGGTTGGAAAGCTCGGCTCCTCCGCCGACGTTGTACGTCTCGCCGTCGCGGCCGCGCTCGACGACGGCCCAAATCGCGTCGCAGTGGTCGCCGACGTAGAGCCAGTCGCGCACGTTTTCGCCAAGGCCGTACACGGGCATCGGCTTTCGCTCCAGCGCGTTCAAAATCATGAGTGGGACGAGCTTCTCGGGGAATTGATACGGCCCGTAGTTGTTCGAGCAGTTCGTGAGCCGGAAGCGCAGGCCGAAGGTTCGTCCCCAGGCCCGTACCAGGTGGTCGCTCGCCGCTTTGGAAGCCGAGTATGGGCTCGACGGGTCGTAGCGGCTGGTCTCGCTGAAGCGGCCGCTCTGCCCGAGCGCGCCGTACACTTCGTCCGTGCTCACGTGGTGGAAGAGCCCTCGGCGGCTCCCCCAGTGCCTGCGGCAAGCTTCGAGCAGGTTGAGCGTGCCCTCGACGTTGGTGCGGACGAAGGCGCGCGGACGGACGATACTGCGATCGACATGGCTTTCCGCCGCGAAGTGAACGATCAGGTCCGGAGTGTAGCGGTCGAAGACGTCCTCGACGGCGTCGTCGTCAGCGATGTCGACGCACTCGTGGAGGTAGTTCGACGCGCCCGCCACCGCTTCGAGGCTCGCGGGGTTGGCGGCGTAGGTCAGACAGTCGACGTTCACGAAACGAACGTCGGGCCGCTCCGGCACCGATCGGTTGAGAAAGTTCGCACCGATGAAACCGGCGCCCCCCGTGACCAGCGCGGTTCGCATTTCGAACGTATTACGCCGGGGCATCCGGCGTTTCCACCGCGTTCGCAGTCGGGGCCGCTGCTCGGCGCCGTCTCGCGCCGTGCCATTCTACGCGGGACCTCCGCGGCGGTGCGCTCGCCAGAGCCCGTCGAGGCTGAAGCGTCCCGGGCCCGCCACGGCGAGCGCGACGCCGAGGCAGGCGTAGGCGAGCGCGAGCTCGCGGCGACTGAACGGGTCGCCCGCGTGGGCGACGAAAGCCGCCACCAGCATCGTCGCGACGACGAAGACCGCCGCCGGCCTCGTGAACAGGCCGAGGGCGAGCAAGAGGCCGCCCAGGGCTTCGCTCACGGCAGCCGCGGGGGCGGTCACCTCCGCGAGCCAGATTCCCTGCGCCGCGACCTTGTCCGTGAAGCTCTCGAGCTTGCCGAGCTTACCTACGCCGTGGGAAAGCGAGAGCGTCATCCCGAAGCCGACGCGGACGATGCAGAGCCCGATTTCCGCGCCCCGGAGCGTCGTGGTCTGGAGTCTGTCGAGCATCGGGCCGGTATACCCCATCGGGGTTCTGGCGGGCCGCCGAAAGGCTTGCTAGGGTTCGCGCCCCCTTCGAACCGAGGTCCCCCGAATGGCACGCGTCACCGTAGAAGATTGTCTGGAACAGGAAGAAAACCGGTTCGCGCTGGTCGTGCTCGCCGCCGAGCGCACGCGAAGCCTGATGAAGGGGGCGCCCACGCTGGTGCATTCGAAGAACAAACCGGCGGTCACCGCCCTGCGCGAGATCGCCGGCGGCAAGGTCCGTTTCCACCGCGATAGCGCCGACGTCGTGGCCGAGTACCTGATCGAGCTCAACGCGCGCTACGCCTGATTGCTCGTCGGTGCGCGGCGCCAACACGTTCGAGTTTTCGCCGCGGCGCCTGCCGCCCATCGAGTCGTTCGGTCGCGCCGGGGACGCGGGCGCGACGGCACACTACGCCGATCCCGCATACTACGCGCGCGCCTACCGGCGCCGCCGGCGCGACGTCGACTTCTACCTCGAGCTCGGGCGCTCC
>DASWGX010000388.1:0-1659 GCA_036393455.1 Polyangiaceae bacterium | reverse complement strand
CAGGCGATGCTCAGGGGTCCTCTTCGCGCAGGCGTCGCTCTTCGCGGCCGAGCGCGCCGATGCTCTCCAGGCAGCGATCCGCCAGCGCCTGGTGCAAGCGAGGTGATTCCGGCGCCTCGAACAGGTCGCCGAAATCGACGGGCTCGCCGAAGACGACGTGGACCCGCTTTCCGGTGCCGTCGAAGTTGCTGCGCACCTGGCGGGGCAGATCGTTCAATAGTCCGTGGATGAACACTGGCAGCACGCAGGCTTGCGTGCGCGCAATCAATCTGCCGACTCCGCGCTGAGCGGGCAGGAAAGTGTAAGGATCGCCGTCCCGCTTGCGCGTTCCTTCCGGGTGGATGCCCACGAACACGCCGCCACGCCGCACCAGGTAGATGAGCTCGTCGAGGCTCGCGAGGTTCAACGCGGCGCGGCGCCGCCCGCGAAACAACGGTGGATACATGGCCAGAAAGCTCATCACCGCGTTGACGAACAGGCCGAGAGGGTTGGTATAGAAAAATTCCGCTCGCACGGGGAAGAGGATGCGGTGCGGCAACCCGCATCGCACGAGCAGCGACGTCACCACGTACAAGTCGAAGAAGCTCCGGTGGTTGGCGACGCAGATGAAGCTCCGGTTCGGGTCGAGCTCGGGCAACCGCTCGAGCCCGTGGACGCGCACCAAGTTTCGCGTCGAATAGTGGATCCAGGTCGAGCCGATGACGCGCTGGCAAACGCGGATCGACTTGTCGATCAGGCCCGGCTCGAAGCTGCGCCGAACCAGCGCAATCTGCGCCTTTTCGATCGCGCTCAGCCGGCCCGCGCCGAGGGCGAGCAGGTCCGGGCGCGCGGCGTCATCGAGCATGCGCGCTATTTAGCAAAGAGCCTCGCCTCGGTGGAAGCGAGCTTTGGACGCGGCTCGTCGGGCTTCGCGGCGCCCCGCTGTTCGTGTTAGCGTCGGTGCCGTGACGACACTCTCCAAGGAAGCGTTTCTCGCCATCACGGCGGTCGCGTGGTCGGACGGCCTCTTGCGCAAGAACGAAGCGGCGGGCCTGCTCAAGGCTGCGCGCGACGTAGGCCTCGAAGGCGAGCCTTTCGCCGAAATCGAGCTGGCCGTCCGCGAAGGCGTCGATCTCGACCAGGTGGACCTGGCGGCGCTGGCCGGTTCGGAGCGCGCGCGTACCTACGCGTTCGCGATGTGGCTTGCCAAGATCGACGGGGTCGTGAACACGGACGAGCTCGCCGCGCTGCGACGGCTCGGCGAGCGGCTGGAACTGCCGGACCACAAGCTCAAGGCCGCTGCGTCCGCCGCCTTCGACGTCGCGTGCCTGCCCGGCGGCAACCGGCCCGACAAGTTCGACTTCGAGACGCTGGAGCAGCGCTTGCTCGAAAAGCTTCCCGCGCTCATGTCAGGCGACTGACGCTCCAGGCGGCTCGTCCGCCGCCGACGCGCGACGCCGTTGCCGAGCACGGGCACGAGCGATCAGTTCTGCGGCTCTTCGAACACGACGTCGATGTAGCCGGGTGGTGGGAGCAGATCGGCGATTTCCGCGAGCACGCCCTCGGCCACCGCTTTGTGATCGACGGACCGCGCCGTCACGACCACGAGCGTCCAGTGAGGCTCGAGATCGCGATCGGGATTGAAGCTCTGCTCGAGGCGGTACCCTGCGACGAAGTCCA
>DASWGX010000387.1:0-5035 GCA_036393455.1 Polyangiaceae bacterium | reverse complement strand
GTAGCCGAACGCGACGCCCACGACCGTGTCCGCGCAGCCGTAGTAGACGACGAGGCGGCCGGTCGCGGAGTCCACCAGCGCGGCGCAGGGGAACACGACGTTCGGAACATTGCCCACGCACTCGTACTCGGTGCTCGGCGTGAGCAGGTACGGATCGCTGCGCGCAATCACCTTCCACGGTTCATCGAGGTCGAGCAACGCAGCGCCCATGCTGTAGACGAAGCCGTTACACGTCGTCACCACGCCGTGATAGACGAGCAGCCATCCCTCGGACGTCTCGATCGGCGCCGGGCCGGCTCCGATCTTGGTGCTCTGCCAGCCGTTCTCTTCCTTGATGGGCGACATCACGTGCCGGTGCCGGCCCCAGTGGATCAGATCCGTGCTCCGGCTCAGGTAGATTTCCCCGAACGGTGTGTGACCGCTGTCGCTCGGCCGGCTCAGCAGGCAATAGCTGTCGCCGATGCGGCGCGGAAACAGCACGCCGTTGCGGTTGAACGGGAGAAGAGCGTTCTCGAGCTGATGAAACGTCTCGAAGTCTTCCGTGTAGCCGAGGCCGATCGTGGGACCGTGATAGCCGTTGCACCAAATGACGTAGACGCGCCCGTCCAGCCGCACCAGCCTCGGGTCGTAGCCGTACGAGAAGTTCCCGATTTCCGGGTCGTCGCAGCGGAAACGAATCGGCTCTTCGGCGAGCTTCCACTCCAGGCCGTCATCGCTGCGTCCGGCGTGCAGCTGCATGCGCCGCGAACGATTGTCGATGCGAAACACGCCCGCGAACTTGCCCTCGTGAGCGATCACGGCGCTATTGTGAACGTAGGTCGACGCCGCGATGGCACGCGCCTTCACGATCGGGTTTTTCGAGTAACGCCACAGCGGGTCCGAACATTCCGAGGGCCGCTCCTGCCAGGGAATGTTCGAAAGGGCGTCGGCGCGAATCTGCAGGGAGGTCATCAGCATCTCTTTTTCGAAGGGCGGGGGGACGACCATGCCCGCGCGCTCGGCCGCGGGCAAGCCCGGACAAGCCCCCGTTTTTGGCCCGCCACGCCGGCGCGTGATAGCGAAGAGCATGCCCGTCGTCGTCCAGAAGTACGGGGGCTCGTCGGTGGCCGACCTCGAGAAGCTCGGGCTCGTCGCAGACCAGGTGGCCGCCTGCCGGCGCGCGGGCAACGACGTGGTCGTCGTCGTCAGCGCGATGGGAAAGACGACGGAGAACCTGCTTGCGCTGGCGCGGCGAGCCGCGCGCACACACGGCACGCAGAGCTCCGAGCCGCCTCGCCGTGAGCTCGACATGCTCCTCAGCACGGGCGAGCGGGTGAGCATGTCGCTGCTCAGCATCGCGCTCCAGGCTCGCGGCTGCATCGCAACGAGCTTGACCGGTTCCCAATCGGGCATCGTCACGAACGACCGTCATTTCGAGGCGCGTATCGTCGAAGTGCGCCCGCACCGCGTCGAGGACGAGCTCGCGCGCGGCGCCGTCGTCATCGTCGCCGGCTACCAGGGCATGAGCTATCGGCGCGAGATCACGACGCTCGGGCGCGGCGGTTCCGACACGACGGCGGTCGCCCTGGCGGCGAGCCTCGGCGCGGACCGCTGCGAAATCTACAGCGACGTCGACGGTGTCTACTCGTCCGATCCGCGCCGAGTGGGGGACGCCCGCCACGTCTCCTCGCTCGACTACGAGCTGATGCAGGAAGCCGCGCTCTGCGGTGCCAAGGTCCTCAACGCCGAAGCCGTGGAGTGGGCGCGCCGCCACGGCGTCCGTATTCACGCGCGGCGCAGCGCCGACGGCACTCTCGGGCGGGAGACGGTCGTCAGCGAGCGGCCACTCGCCGCGGGGACGTTTCTGGTCGTCGCCGACGCGGACGTCGTCGAGATCATCGCGAGCCGCGCCAGGCTGCCAGACTTGCTCCGCGCGTGCGACGCGCTCGAAATCGAGCTCGCGGACGTCACGGCCGACGACGGCGCCGCCCGCGCCTTGCTTCCCTTGTCGCGTCTCGCCGACCCCGAGAGCACCCTCTCGGCCCTCCGCCGCGGCACGAAGGGCGCAAGCGTCGTCACGGGCCTCGGCACCTTGAGCCTCATCGGAAGAGGTCTGTGTCCGGCGACGATCGGCCACGCCCTTTCGCGGCTGCCGCAAGCGCCGCGCGGAGTCATCAAGGGCGCACTTCGCCTCTGCGCCGTGCTCCACGCTGCCGAGCTACCCGCCGCGGAAACGGCATGGCACGGCGCGTTCTGCGAACCCGGCGTCAAAGCCGCGTGACGTCGCCGCGCGCGCGGCACCACCCTCACGGGTGGCGCGGCTTCACTGCCTCACTGCGAGCCGGGCCGTCGCGCGGCCGCGGCGACCTCGGCCGCGGCGGTTCGGTACTCGGCGAGTAGCTCGTCGCTGCGAGGAGAGAGCCGGAGCGCGGCGGCAAGGTGCCGTTCGGCGGCGGACCAGTCTCGGTGGTAGTCGCGCTCGAAGCGAGCAGCCTCGCGCAAAAACTCCGCTGCGTCCGGATCGGTCGACCCGAGCTCGATGGCTTCGCGCACGCGAGCATAGGCGAGCGACGCCCCGATCAAGTCACCGAGTCGTTCGCGCCAGCCCGCTTCGAGCGCCCGCGCTTTGACGACGAAGGGCGACGCGGCGGGAATCTGACGCGCGCGCGCGATGGCTTGAGGCAAATCGCGCGCGGATTCCGCGAGCACTACGGCAAGGTCGAGCACGGCCTCGGCGTCGGGTTGCCCGGAACGTTCGCCGAGTCGCACCGCGCGCTCGAGCAAACTGACGGCGCGCTCGTGCTTTCCGGCAGCGAGCAGCGCACGAGCCAGGCCGGCGGTGGATGCAGCATCGTCCGGCGCGTAGCGAAGCGCCCGCTCGAACAATGCCCCCGCCTGGCCGCGCCAACCCGCTTTGAGCAGCTGTCGTGCCGCGCGACGCAACACGTCGTGACGGGCGCGTGCACCCAGCGTACTCTGTTCGATGGCTTGAGCGTCGGCCAGCGCGCCTTCGGTGTCGCCGCGCTCGACGCGCGCCTCGAAGCGGAGCCATCGCACGCGCTCCGACCCGGGTGACGCCGCGACGGCGCGATCGAGCGCGCTCGCGCGCAGGCCGGCGTGCTCGTGGAGCGCGGCGAGCTCGACGAAGAGCAGCGCCGCGAGCGGCGCGTAGGTTTCGGCGTTCGCGACGTGTGCCAGCGCTTTCTGGGCGGCTTCGTTTTCGCCCGCGTCGTGGAGCAGCCTCGCCGCAACGAGGCCTGCCTGTTCCAGCGGCAGACTTTCGCGGATGAGCCCGAGCGCCGCCTCGGGGGCAGCGCCTCCGCGAGCGTCGAGGGCGGCCACTATCTCGACGATTTCCGGATGGCGTGGCGCGCGCTCCAGGGCCTTCAAGTATTCAGCGCGCGCCGCCTCGAAGTTACCGCGCGAAAGTGCGTCGTCGGCCGTGCGCGTGAGAGCGGCAAGCTCGAGCGCCCGCAGCACCGTGTCGGACAGCGGCGGCGCGACGAGCCCGCTTTCGAAGGCAAGCCGTGCCTCGTCCGCGGAGTGTTCGAGCACGCCCGGCCGCACCGCCTCGGTGCCAGGGACTCGCACTCCGGCGCCCGGCAACACCGCGGCGACGAGCGTCCGAGCGATCTGCTCGAGGATCAGCACGCGGCCTTCGCGCCGCCCTACGCCGAGCGCGTCGAGGACGCGGAGCGCGGTCGCGAGCGGTGGGTTCTCGAGCTTGGCGCCGCGTACCCTTCCAACGACGAAGCGACCGTCCTCGTCGTCCGGAGCAAAGTACAGGTCGAAGGCCACCGCCCCCTCTCGGCCCACCAGGCCGACGCCGAAACCCGAATCGATGAGCCACACGTCGGGATCGCGCTCCAGGCCCGCGAGCAACCCCTGCGTCCGATGCGCGAGCCACCGCGAAAGCCGCGAACGGGCGGCGCGGAGATCGACCTCTTGCAGCACGCCGCGCCGGTGGCGGAACGCGGCGACGCCGCCCGAAAGGTCCAGCGGAAAGCGCAGCCCGGGCAGGCCGAGCGACAGCGAGACGACTTCGAGGGGCCCGAGCTCGAGAACGTCGTAGAGTTCGAGCCCGAGCTCGCCGCGCGTCACCGCCAAGCGAACCGCCGGAGGACGCTCGGCGGCTTCGGGCGCCGTTCGCTCCTCGCGGTCGGGCGGAAGCGAACGGCGCGGGTGCTGGCTCACCCGCTCATCGTAACAGGGACTCCCGCGGCGGGGCCAGCGGGCGGGCGTGCCCAGCCGCCCGCTGCGCCGGCCCGAGCGGCGCTCAGTCCTCGTCGGCCTTGCGCTTCATGCGACGGATGAGCTCCTGGTAGTCGTACTTCTTGATGATGCGACGGAACTGATTGCGGTAGTTGTCGAGCAAGCTCGAGCCCGCCGTCACGATGTCGAATACCTTCCACTTGCCGCCGATGCGATGGAGCAAGTAATCGACGCTGAGCGGCTCCTCACGCTTGTTTCGCTTGTTCTTCGCGACCGTCTTGACGAGCTGCCCGTCCTTCGCCTGCGTCTCCCCCTGGTAGTCGACGTCGTAATCGAGCGTCTTCTTGAGATTCTTGCGGTAGGCGCGCTGGACCAGCCGCTTCAGGAGCTCTTTGAACTCCGCGCGCTCGGCGTCCGTTCGTTCGTCCCAATACGCGCCGAGCGACCCCTTGGCCAGCGTGTCGTAGTCCAGCATCGCGTCGAAAACCGCTTCGACCTTCCGCTCGTTCGAGTCTCCGTCCTTGCCCAGCAGGTCCACGAGCTCGGCGTGGCGCTCCTTGACGAACGCTTCGGCCCCGGCGGCGTACGCGGGGCCCGCGGCGAGCGCCAGCGCCGCCGCGACGACCAACGACAGCAACGATCTTCGACCAAATTCGTGCATGGCAGGAACCAACTTTCCGGCTACTCGGAGCTCACGACGGGGCTCAGCATAGTTCCGTACTCTGAGTACGCAAGACCGGTGCCAAGCCTTCCCGGGTTTGCCCGGAGCCGAGCATTCCTCGTCTACTCGCTCGGGACCGGCGGTACCCGTGCGGGCCCGGACCGTATCGAAGACGCAACAGTG